>DJFR01000054.1:813-10584 GCA_002432545.1 Flammeovirgaceae bacterium UBA5867
TATAATTCGTTAAAGTTTGTCATGCACAATGGTATATTAAAGGGCATGACTATTACAGCGAATCAATCCAAGACAACGATCTTGTTTTTCGAGTATTTTGTATATAAAGAACCGGTCAATCCTTCGCGGTATATCGGGAAGAATGTTCGGTGCGGTGGAATCCTTGATCNNATATCGGGAAGAATGTTCGGAGCGGTGGAATTCTTGAGTCGGTAGAAGTGAATCCTAATAAATCGAATATATGGATTTCAAGAATCTATATACGTGATGCTTTTGCGCGGGTGATTACCCCATAGCTGGCGCAAGTCTAAAGACTTATGCCCATATAGTTTCAAGTCTGAAAACTTGAAAGCTATTCTCTTTAATTATAAATATATAAATACAAAATTTAACCAGTCTGAAGACTGGGGACACGGTTGGCACAAGTCTTCAGACTTGCGACAGATGTATATTTACTTTACTATTGTAAAAATTAACGTTAGCTGTGAGTCATAAGTACAAGATCCGCGATCAGGATCAACTATATTTCGTGACCTTTACCGTCATTCGATGGCTGGATGTGTTTACGCGAAGAGAATATAGAGATATATTCATGGATAGCCTCCGGTATTGCCAGCAATACAAAGGACTGGATCTATATGCCTACTGTATCATGACTAATCACGTACACTTGATCATCGGCAGACGTGGCAGGGCTCCCCTGGAAGGAATTATCCGTGACATCAAGAAATATACTTCCGTTAAAATCATCGAAGCTGTAAAAGACAATCCACAGGAAAGTCGGAAAGATTTATTGATGTGGTTGTTTGAACGTACCGGGCGGTATAATCCAAACAATAAAATATACCAGTTCTGGGAGCAACACTCCCACCCGGTTGAGTTAAATACAAATGTAATGCTGGAGCAACGCCTGGAGTATATTCATCAAAATCCTGTAAAGGCCGGCATTGTACTATCACCTGAAGATTATCTCTACAGCAGTGCGATGAACTATGCCGGTTTGCCGGAAAAACTGATTGATGTAATTTTGATTTGATAAAAAATAGATTATTCAGCAAGCACTCTTCTCACATGCGACAGCGTATGGGTGAGTATTTTTGTTTCGCTGTTGATGATCCCTTCGGAAGTAAACTGATCGATACGAACACGTCCCGAGGCATGAATGATTTTATCTTCATGCAATACAATACCGACATGTATAACTTTACCTTCTGCGTTTTTGAAGAATGCTAAATCTCCCGGACGGGCTTCCGCAAAATCTTTAACAGATTTACCCTGATTAGCCTGCTGCGATGAATCTCTGAAAAGTTTATAGCCGCTGATCTTGAATACCATCTGTGTGAAGCCGGAGCAATCAATACCAAACGGATTCTTACCACCCCATTGATAGGGAGCATTGATATACTTTACTGCTATATTCCGAAGGTATTCATACTCGCGTTTCTGTCCTACATTCTTCGCTTCACCATTAAACGCAAATTGCTCTTCCATTTTGAATAGCTCTGAACTGGAAATGGGTATCATACTCCCCATAAGAATTACCAGCGGACTCTTATTGTAGAGCATACTCGAAGTAAGATCGGTGGTAATTTTAAATTCAGATTTATCGAGGTAATCGAAGTAATCCTTCGATACGGCATGATGTTGCTTGCTGTCGATCCACCCTTCATACTGATCAAAATGAGTACGAATGCGTAACCAGTTTTTTTCCTTCGACTGGTCCATCACTTCATAATGATCTCCAAACAGAAGCTGTGTTGTCTGCTCAGCTTTATCAGAAGCTTCTGCGCGTACCGTCAATACACTCAGGCGACAAACACCATAATTCATATTCTCCATTATGAAAACCTCCGTTTACTTTAGCTTGATACGATTTAACTCACGCTTGGCATCACGCTCACGTATGCTGTCGCGTTTATCATGAAGTTTTTTACCACGTCCTATAGCAATCTCCAGTTTGGCAAGTCCGCGATCGTTTATAAAAAGTCTGGTAGGTACTAAGGTCAATCCCTTCTCTTCTATTTTGCCTTCCAGCTTTTTGATCTCCGAGCGTTTCAGCAGCAGCTTTCGCTCGCGTGTAGCATCATGATTATAGTGGGTGCCCTGCGCATAGGGTGTTATGTTAATTCCTTTCACAAACAGTTCGCCATTACTGAAATAACAATAACCATCCTGCAGGTTTATTTTTCCCTCGCGGATTGATTTAATTTCCGTGCCCATCAGCACCATGCCCGCCACATACTTGTCTAGCAACTCATATTCAAAACTGGCCTGGCGGTTCTTTACATTAATAGTATCAGAAAAACGTTGTTTCATCTTCACTTATTCAAATATAGGGCTACCGGTATAAATACAGTCCGTTATCAAACTGATTTTTACTTTCACCTGGTAAAAATTCTTTTGAGAGTTTCTTTCTTTAAGATCTTTTGTCCGGTTTGGCCACTGGCAATGAGCCGGTTGTCTACCATGGCTTTATAGCTGCAGATCAGTTCATGATCCTGAAGACTTTCGATCCAGGCAGTAAAGATAATTTCTTCCCCGACAAACGCAGGACTTTTATGATCAATACTCACCTGTGTTCCGATACCTTCTTCATCCTCCTCTTTCATCTCCAGTACAAACAGCCTGGTTGTCCATTCTATTTCGCGCGCCAACACAAATGTAGAACAAACCGGATGTACTACTTCACCCTGAAAGGCCGCTACGTCCTGCGGTTGAACGGTATAGCGATATTCTTGTTGTGTTGTTATTATACTTTTCATAAAAGCAGAAAACAAAAAGTACAAAGAAAAACAGAGCTTTCTGCTCAGATCGGCATACGCGCCAGTGGCGTAACATCGAGCGAACAGAAGTCACCCTTCAGATATTTATAGTGTGCCGCTACGGCAATCATCGCTGCGTTATCGGTACAATACTCAAACGAAGGTATAAATATATTCCATCCCTGTTTATCGCCCAGTGCTTTTAACTCTTTGCGCAACCCGGAGTTAGCCGAAACGCCTCCGGCTATAGCTATATTCTTTATACCGGTTTGCTCGCTTGCCTGTCGCACACGCGTAAGCAGCATCTTGACCAGATGGTGTTGAAGGCTGGCACATATATCATTTACATGCTCGTCCACAAAGTTGGGGTTCTTCACCTTTTCATCGCGAAGAAAATATAGGAAGGCAGTCTTGATTCCACTAAACGAAAAGTCAAGGCCCGGCATTACCGTTTCGGAAAATTTATAGGCCTTCGGATTTCCCAACTGTGCATACTTATCGATCAGAGGTCCACCCGGATAAGGAAGTCCCATGATCTTGGCCGCTTTATCAAACGCCTCCCCTACAGCATCGTCCTGCGTTTGTCCGATTACTTCCATCGTAAGATGATCTTTAACCAGTACAATCTGTGTATGTCCGCCACTTACCGTGAGACAAAGAAAAGGGAACGATGGTTTCGGATCGTCAATGAAATGCGCGAGCACGTGCGCCTGCATGTGGTTCACTTCGATCATGGGAATGTTCAGTGCCATGGCCATGCCTTTGGCAAATGATACACCCACCAATAATGCACCCATCAATCCCGGTCCGCGCGTGAACGCAATGGCATCAAGTTCTGTTCTGTCGATGCCCGATGTTTCCATCGCTTCGTTTACAACAGCCACTATGTTTTGCTGATGTGCGCGCGAGGCGAGTTCAGGAACCACTCCTCCGTATTTTTGGTGGACTGCCTGTGAGGCGATAATATTATTAAGTACCTTGCCGTTTCGTATAACGGAGGCAGATGTTTCATCGCACGAAGACTCAATGGCAAGGATAACGGGACGCATGTGTAGTTAGAATGAACCGGCAAGTTATCAAAAATAGAATTCGAAAGATACTCGCCTATCTTTTTACAGCCCTTATATTCCTGCTCATATCAGGTTTTTTAGTGCTGCAAATGCCGCCTGTCCAAAACTGGCTAGCCTCCAGATTCCTGCGAAATTTTACTGAAGTAGTTGGTTTCCCTTCTTCTGTTAAAGGTTTTCGGATGCTCTGGTTCGACAGGCTCGAACTTACCGGAGTTAATGTATACGACCTGGAAGGCAACCGGATGATCGGTGCCAAAGAGATACTCATCAATTTCAAACTCTCCCAGCTTCTCGAAAACAACAATGTTAACATCGATGGTATTTATGTAGACAGTGCCCATGTATACCTTACCAAGATTCATGAGTCTGATACCTCGCGCGATCTGAATATCAACGTGTTCATCAACCGCATTAACGAAGGATACTCTTCCGGTAGTGGCAAGCGCACTGGCAAACCACCACGCATAAACATCGGTGAAGCGTTTCTCAACCAAAGCCAGTTCACCTATATCAACCAGGACCAGGATACTATACGCAACGGCTTCGACTATAATCACTTCTCGCTCGCAGTAGATGAAGGTCACCTTAACAGCTTTGTTGTGCTGGGCGACACAACGGAATTTTTTGTACGCACACTCATCTCCCAGGATCTTAAAACAAAATTCAGGGTCAACCAGCTCTCTACGTTCTTTCGTATTTCACAGGGAGGTATGGAATTTACCGGACTAAATCTGCAGGCGGGTGAAAGTACAGTTTCTGATACTATCGTTTTTCGTTATAACGGTTTGCGTGAACTCAACGACTTTGTGAGCAAAGTAAAGATCCACGCCAATCTTACCAATACAACTATTTATCCGAAAGACCTTGAGTTTTTTGCTCCGGGTGTAAACCGCATAACCCAACCGTTGAAGCTCAGTGGAGTTTTTAATGGAAGGATTGATAAGTTCAAGCTTAGTAAAATGCAATTGGGTTTGGGGAACACCAACCTGAATGGTTCGCTGGACATGGAGGGTTTGCCGAACTTCAATGAGACATTCATCAACCTCAACGTTCAGAATTCAATTTTTGATCCGCGTGATTTTGCGTTCCTCTTTAACGATCGTACACTCGATCGTCTGCGGCCGTTAGGTATACTTCGCATGCATGGACAATTTTTAGGATACCCTACCGACTTTGTTGCCAATGGAACTTTCGCCGGTAAATTAGGTACGATCCGCTCGGATATAAACCTGAAAGTAAACGAGGAGAATATAGATTACTCGGTATATAAAGGGAAACTGTCACTTTCATCTTTTGACCTGGGGCAATACCTGGGTGATACAACGTTCTATCAGCGTGTTAGTCTTAACGGACAGATCAGCGGTAAAGGACTTACACAACGCACTGCCGATTTTTTACTCAATGGTAAAATCAGTTCCATTGGTATCAAAGGGTATAACTATACCAACATTACAACCGATGCGCGTTTTGCTACGGGTTTATTTCGAGGGCTTGTCAAGATCAACGATCCGAACCTGGAACTTACGGTGCGTGGTTCAATGGATCTTCGGGACCAGCGCAATGAGATCAGGTTCCAGGCACAACTTGATACAGCGTACCTGCACAGGCTCAAGTTATCACGCGATAGTCTCTTTCTGCACGCTTCGGTTGAAGCCGATATACAAGGACTCACGCTCGATTCGCTTCGCGGTACAGCAAACGTTCAAAACCTGGTTGTACTTTACAAAGACCAGGAGCTTACGCTGGACAATGTACAACTCGATGCACAGCGCGACAAAGGGAACAGGTTGTTTAAAGTACAATCCACACTGGTGGATGTAATCGCGAAGGGTGACTATAATTTTTCGGATATATCTTCGGATGTAGAAACGCTGGTAAAAGAAATTTTACTGAACCTGAAAAACGACAAGCAACAAATCGCAGAATACTATAATCAGAAAGAACGAAGACCAAAATCATATCAGGCACAACTCACCATCGATCTGAAAGATATTAAACCGATAACCGACCTGTTTAACATCGACTTCAGCATTTCGCCCAACACGCGCTTCGATGGTAAATTTACCAGTGGCCGTACCACCATCTTCAATATATACTCTGAGTTTGATTCGCTGAAGTATGAAGGCAAAACGTTTATCGATTCAAATATAGAGTTAACAGTGTCCAAGATTTCAGACAGCACGAGCGTGCTCTCGATGCTTACGGTTACATCTGACAAACAGATTCTGAATAGAAATCTGCAAACCAAAAATCTATTGGCGGAAGCTATATGGAACCGTAATCACATTGATTTTTCGTTGGATGCTGACCATGACGGGCAAACCAACTACATGCGCCTGCAGGGTGGTGTGGATTTTCAACAAGACAGTACAGTTATATCCATGCTTCCTTCAGAACTGCAGTTACTGGAACGAAAGTGGTCGTTTGCAAAAGATAACTATATAGCAATTAACGGCAGCGACTGGACATTCTCAAACCTGGCACTATTGAACGAACAACAGTCGATTAAACTTGATGGTAAGATATCCAAGGATCCATCTAAAGTTATATCGCTATATATTGATAACCTCGAGCTATCGCTCTTCAATGTACTTACCAATAAAAAAATTGCCGGTGTAACGGATGCGAATATCAACATGAGCAACTATTACAAGAAGCCGGTCATTCAAAACGATCTGAGTATAAAAGATTTTAAAGTAGATGACTTTCTGATTGGTGATGTTACCGGCAAAAATCATTGGGACACTGTAGAACATAAACTGGACATTAACCTGTTTATCGATCGCATGGGTACACGCATTGTAAATCTTGCGGGTGATTACAATCCTTCGCGTGAATATAGTCCGTTAGACCTGACGGCCAATCTCGATAAAGCAGAGCTCATCATTGTACAACCTTTCCTGGAAGAGTTCTTCACACAGATTGGCGGCACTATATCGGGAGAATTTAAAATTACCGGAGAACTTACCGAGCCGGATATACGCGGTGAGGGAAAAGTGTCCGATGGGCAGATCATGATCAATTACCTGAAGACACTCTATAGGTTTACGGGTATCATTGGACTTACACCAACATCGATCTTCTTTAAGGATATAGAGCTCTCCGATATATTGCGTAACAAAGGCAGACTGAATGGTGCCATCACGCACCAGGCTTTCTCGAACATGACGATCAACATGGATGCGGATTTCCGTAACTTCCAGGTGTTGAACACTTCGATGAAAGATAACAGTCTCTTCTATGGCCAGGCATATGCTACCGGAGATGTTAACTTCAGCGGACTGCTCTCGAACCTACGTATATCTTCCAATGCACGTACGGAAAAGAATACACGTATATATGTACCGTTAAATGGTTCATCATCGGTGAACAAAAAGGAGTTTATCACCTTTGTTAACTTCAAAGACTCTACCTATACCCAAACTGCTCAACAGAATATTCGCAAGAAAGTAAACATCACCGGGCTCTCTTTCGATCTCAACCTGGATGTAACGCCCGATGCTTACTGTGAAATTATATTCGACATGAAGTCTGGCGATATCATTCGCGGGCGTGGTGTTGGTGACCTTCGCCTGCAACTCGATACCAAAGGTGAATTCAATATGTTCGGACCTTTCGAGTTTACAGAAGGCTGGTATAACTTTACGCTATACGACATCATCAACAAAGAATTTATTATCAAGAAGGGAAGTCGCATTACCTGGTATGGCGATCCTTACAAAGCTACTGTAGATATAGATGCAACGTACAATCAGTTAGCATCCTTCGCTCCGCTGGTAACGATGAACGATCCATCGGTAAGTATAACAGAGTCGCCACAACTTCAGCGCAGATACCCGGTAATGGTATTGCTCTCGCTGGACGGCCCGATGCTCTCACCGGAAATCAATTTTGATATCACCGCGAAAGATCTTCCTAAAAACGTGCAGACTAATACACAGGCTATAAATCTTGACCTGCTCTTTACTGCCTTCAAGAATAAACTTGATGAACAGGAATTGAAGCGACAAGTATTCAGCCTTATTGTATTGCGTAAATTCTCTCCTGCTGAATCTCTGAGCACCAGCGGGTCCGTTGTAAACAGTCTCAGCGAATTATTCTCCAACCAGCTTAGCCACTGGATGAGCCAGGTAGATGAAGACCTTGTTGTAGATGTAGATATAGGTTCGATGGATGCCGAGAGCTTCAATACATTCCAGCTTCGTATGTCGTATACATTCCTCAACGGTCGCTTGCGCGTAACCGGTGATGGTACCTATAATACGTCCAACAGCGCTACTAACGCTACGGGAACACAACAAAACCCTTCGAGTCTCGCAGGTGACTGGACTGTTGACTATATGTTAACGGCCGATGGCAAGCTGCGTGTTAAAATGTATAGCCGCACCAACGTGAACCCTATATTAAGTTCGGTAAACAACCAGACCGCTATGACCACCGGTGCGAGTATAATTCATACCCAAAGCTTCAACGAGATCAAAGACTTGTGGGTATCGGAACGCAAGAAGCGAAAGAAACAACAGCAATCATCTGAAGAGAAACCAGACTTGAACACCGATGCAATCAAAGAAGAGGATGGTACGGAATAAACTGTTTGTTACTTTTTTTCTTTTACCATGCTGGTTGTTTGCGCAGACCGACTCTCTGCCTCCTGTTAACAAAAAAAGATTACGCACACTTACCATTACGGGTATAGCAGGCTATGGTACTGCATTAGCCGGCCTGAACTATCTCTGGTATAAAGACTCTGACCGGCAATCGTTTCGTTTCTTCGATGACAATGCCGAATGGAAACAGGTTGATAAGATTGGTCATTTTTACTCTGCATTTTACCTGAGCTACGGTGCTTCGCGCGGACTGCAGTGGAGTAGTGTACCGGCTCGCAAAGCCGATCTCATCGGTGCTATAGCAGGCTTCGCGGTACTTGTACCCGTTGAAATTTTTGATGGCTTCTCGGATGCATACGGTGCTTCTACCGGAGATCTTATTGCCGATGCGGCTGGTGCTGCATTTTACTTAGGACAAACACGATTGTGGCATGAAGTACGTATATATCCAAAGTTTTCATTCCAACGGAGTGACTATGCTACGCTGCGTCCTTCTGTACTCGGTGATGGCTTACCAAGCGAAATTCTGAAAGATTATAACGGACAAACGTATTGGCTTTCGGTTGATATGGATAAGTTTATCCGCTTTCCGAAATGGCTGAACCTGGCTGCGGGTTACGGTGCTGAAGGAATGATCTATGCGCGCGATCGCCAGAACACTGAAGCGGGTTATGCTGCACCTTACCGACAATATTACCTGTCTCTGGACTTCGATCTTACCGCTATCAGAACACGCTCCAAAGTTGTTAAAACGCTAATCTTCGTGGCAAACATGATCAAGTTACCGGCACCAGCTATTGAATTCTCTTCGAAAGGCACGCGCTTCCACGCCTTTCATTTTTAGCGTTTGTACTTTATTTTTAGGCATTTACTTATACTAAATAATTACCCAACAGGGTTTAGAATTACCATGCTATTTCTTTAACTTCCGTATAATAAAACCTAAATCCCACTCGATATGGTAGAAACATTACCCGGCATTATGAACTATGTTGAGCACTACGCTGAACATATTGGTGGTCAGTATACCGACTACGATCATACAAAGTCTGTGATCGTTGTACCACTAAGTACAAGTCGTTTTCAAACCGTGCTGGCATGCGTACAAACCAGTCCGGTATCAGGTCGCGAACAGGCACTCTTTACTTCGAAAGTATGTGAGTTCAATTCTTCGCTCGATCTGAAGGCACTGCTCGAACGCAATGCGAGCTTTGACTATAGCAAGTTCATCATAGAAGATGGCTATCTCAAAGTAGAAGCATCATGCCTCTCCGAAACTGTATCGGAAGAACAGGTAGGTGAAATGATTCAGGAAGTAGCACAACTGGCCGA
>DJFR01000054.1:10598-14480 GCA_002432545.1 Flammeovirgaceae bacterium UBA5867
ACCTGTGTCTTCTTTGTTTTCAGAGGAACTTCATTTTCCCGGCTAACGTATAACAATTAACGGCTAACGGATAACGAATAAAGCTTAACTTTACACCGGCAAGCCGCCTTATCGCTCTCGCAAGAGGGAGGAAAGTCCGGGCAACACAGGGCAGCGTACTTCCTAACAGGAAGGTCCTTCGGTATAATGTCGGGGGAACAGAAAGTGCCACAGAAAACAAACTACCTCGTCAGGCTCGTCCCGATGAGGAAAAGGTGAAAAGGCGAGGTAAAAGCTCACCGCTCGTATGGCGACATAGGAGGCATGGTAAACCTTACGCGTTGAAAGGTCAAATAGGCTTCGGTTGGAGCGGCTCGTTCCACGTCTCAACTTGTTGAGCGTACCGAAGCGGGTAGACTGATTGATTCCGGTTGTGAAACCAGGAACAGATAAATGATAAGGGCTCCCGTTCGCGGGATGACAGAACCCGGCTTATAAGCTTGTTAATTTTTAAACCTGCTCCGCGAAAGCTTGGCAGGTTTATTTATTTTAGCGCGGTGGCGATAATCGTTATACGTTAATCGTTACACGTGAATAGTTCGCAGAACTATATTTCACACACAACTCCACAAACTCATAGCTCGCAGCCAACAACTCGCGGCTTAACTAAAAAAGGTATGGCAAAAATTCTCATCATCGAAGACGACAACAAGATCAGGGCAATATTGAAAGAGATTCTCGAAGAGAAGGAACATGAAGTGCAGGAAGCGCCCGATGGTCTGGAAGGCTATAAGAAACTGGAGCAAGGTAATTATGACCTCTGTATCTGCGATATAAAAATGCCGAAGATGGATGGTCTTGAAGTATTGGAGAAAGCAAAGGAAGCCGGTATAGGCAGTAACTTTATTATTATATCAGCGCATGGTACTATAGATGTAGCCGTGGAAGCGGTGAAGAAAGGTGCGTTTGATTTTCTGCAAAAACCATTTGATCTCGGCCGACTGGAGATCACGCTACGAAATGCACTCGACAAAACCAATCTTGTAAAAGAGACCAGGACGCTTAAGAAAAAGATCTCGAAGAAGTTTGAGATGATCGGTGAGTCTGATCCGATTGCCGTGGTGAAGGAGATGATTGAAAAAGTAGCACCTACCGATGCACGCGTGTTGGTGAATGGTCCGAATGGCTCGGGTAAAGAACTTGTAGCACGCTGGATACACGAGAAGAGTAAACGCGCAGACGGACCATTGGTAGAAGTGAACTGTGCTGCTATACCTTCTGAATTAATTGAGAGTGAATTGTTCGGGCATGAGAAGGGTTCCTTTACTTCCGCTATAAAACAACGTCTGGGTAAATTTGAACTGGCCGAGGGGGGCACGTTATTCCTCGATGAGATCGGTGATATGAGTTTATCGGCACAGGCAAAAGTGTTGCGTGCTTTACAGGAGAATAAGATCACACGCGTGGGCGGTGATAAAGAGATCAGCGTAAATGTTCGCGTGGTGGCTGCTACGAATAAAGATCTGCGCAAGGAGATTGAAGAGAGTCGCTTTCGCGAAGATTTATACCACCGGTTAAGTGTTATAGTTATTAAAGTACCGGCACTGAACGATCGCAAAGATGATATACCCTTGCTCGTAGATAAATTCCTGCACGATATAGCAGACGAATACGGAGCAAAGAAGAAATCGATCCAGGCCAAAGCACTCGCTCAACTAAAAGATCACAACTGGACCGGCAACATTCGCGAGCTGCGCAACGTTGTAGAACGGTTAGTCATTATGAGTGGAGATGAAATTTCTGCCGATGATGTAAAGAAGTATATATAAATCGATCAATACTATGTCCATCGAATCCCACAGCGACCTTACCGGAATTAAAAAGATCAGCGAGATTGTAGGCACTACGCTTCGTATGATGCGCGAGTATGCGCAACCCGGTATGACAACCCTGGAACTTGATGAATACGGAGGAAGTATACTGAACAAGTATGGCGCACGTTCAGCCCCTCGCCTCACTTATGGTTTTCCCGGATGGACATGCATCAGTCTCAATCATGAAATAGCACACGGTATACCTTCTGCTAAAAAAATTTTGAAAGAGGGTGATCTCATCAACATCGATGTATCGGCAGAACACAACGGTTACTGGGCCGATAACGGAGGTTCATTTGTATTGGGTAATGATATACATCAACACGGTAAACTGGTAAATGCGTCACGTAACATTCTCGCGAAAGCGCTGCAGCAAATACGCGGTGGTGTAAAAATCGCAGATGTAGGTTTACTCATTGAGACAGAAGCAAAGCGTGCAGGCTATAAAGTTATCCGCAATCTTGTAGGACACGGTGTCGGGCGAAGTCTTCATGAAGCTCCTAAAGAAATTCCCTGCTACTACGATAAGTACAATACCGGTCGCTTCAGAAAAAATTCTGTGGTGGCGGTAGAAACATTTATCTCTACGAAAGCATCTTATGCAAAAGATCAAGGCGATGGCTGGACGTTGATAACAGGCGATGGAAGTTTTGTGGCTCAACACGAGCATACCATACTCATTACCGATGGCGCTCCTGTAATTCTTACTGCTTCAAACGCCATTTAACCGGCAATGAAAAACATTACTGTCATTGGTGGTACAGGCATGATCGGGCGACCGGTCGTGCAGGCATTACATGATGCAGGCTTTGAAGTTACCGCCTTTGTACGCGATGAAGCTAAAGCACGCAAATTGCTACCCGCAGGCATTCACTATACCGTGGGCGATCTTCGAAATGTTCATGATGTTGATCGTGCGCTGAAAGGTCAGGAAGGTATATATCTCAACCTTAATTTGAATTTGCCCGATGGTAAACATGCCTGGCATGCCGAGCGTGAAGGCATCGATAACATTATAGCCGCAGCACAGAAAAACAATATCAAACGCATTGCTATTATCAGCTCGGTAGTGATGAATTACCAGGGCATGAACGGCTTCAACTGGTGGGTGTTTGATATGAAGAAGGAAGCGCTCGAAAAGATCAGGGCATCCGGTATACCGTATACTATATTTTATCCCTCCACCTTCATGGAGAATTTTATGACTACCTACCGCAAAGGCAATCGTATATTACTGGCGGGCACGTCACATCATAAAATGTATTTCATTGCGGGTAAAGATTATGGCCAGCAGGTAGCACGCTCGTTTGCGTTGTTGAATAAAGAAAAGAAGGAATATATCGTACAAGGTCCGGAAGGATATACTGCAGACGAGGCAACCGATGTCTTTATCAGGAACTATACACGCGAGAAGCTGACTATATCACGGGCACCCTTAGCGCTGCTGAAGTTCATCGGTATCTTCAGCAACACGATTAACTACGGATACAACATTATTGTAGCGCTGAATAATTACCCTGAAAAATTTGAAGCCGAAGAAACGTGGACTGCACTCGGTCGCCCAGCCACCACGTTAGCCGATTATGCACGTACTGTAAGTTAACTGCGGCTTATCCTAGAATTCACTCAAATCCCAACCTTTCGTTGAATCGTATAGTATATTTCCCTGCTTTACCTGCAGCGGAGACTCAATGTTGTTTTCATATATAGCACCGGTGCCCAGTCCTTGCGGCATGGTTATGGGATAGCTCGCTGTAAATTGGCTGATGGCATTCAAGCCAATGCTCGATTCAAGTGCAGAAGTTATCCACCATCCTATACCCAGTTGCTCTGCTACACGGATCCACTCACGACATCCCTGCATGCCTCCGTGCAGGGTTGGCTTCAGAATTATATAGGCAGGATTCAGTCGCTTTAGTAATGCAGTCTTCGCCTCGCCTTCTATACCAATCAATTCTTCATCGAATGCCACGGGTATAGGCGATTTTTTGCAGAGCTCTTCCATCTCCGGCAACCCCGGTTTTATAGG
>DJFR01000054.1:14542-23863 GCA_002432545.1 Flammeovirgaceae bacterium UBA5867
TCTTCGCGGAAGAAGCGCTTGCGTATATACTCCAGCACATCGCATTCCTTATCAAAATTAAGCCCGCCTACTTTCAGTTTAATACATGTAAAGCCTTGCGATACTTTGTCGCTGATCTGGTGAAGCATAAAGTCCAGATCGCCCATCCAGATCAATCCATTTATCGGAATCGGTTTACCCTGAACAAAATCATTATCAAAGATTACACGTTTGCCTCCGTTTTGCAGATCGAGTAAAGCAGTCTCGAGCCCGAACGTGATGGAAGGATACCCCGAGGGAATAATGTGTTGAAGTGTTGAGGTGTTAAGGTGTTGATGTTGAGGAGACATCAGTTTATCAAGCGTTGCACGCAACGTTTGTTCGAAGTCGGGTTTGTCATCGATGCTGAGGCCGGGTAAGGGGCCGCATTCGCCTATACCTACTATCTGCGGAGCGGTGTCGTTCCATACTTTAATAAACCACGAAGTCTTTTCACGCATAAGTCCGCGGGAGGTACGGGCTTTGAAATTGAACTGAAAAGTTTTCTTCTGATACGATGCCTGTAGCGCCATGGTAAAAAATGAAAAACGAAAATAGTGTTTTCAGATTAACTTTGAGCGCTTATGAAAGAACTGAACATAAACGATTTTACATACGAACTGCCCTCAGACCGGATTGCACTATACCCGTTGGAGAAAAGAGATCAGTCCAAACTACTGGTATATCAACATGGTAAGATTGCACATGAACGGTTCCACTCGCTCGTTGATTTTCTTCCGGGCAACGCGCTGCTATTCTTCAACGACACCAAAGTAATTCCCGCCCGACTGCATTTTGCAAAAGAGACAGGCGCTGTCATCGAGATTTTTTTGTTGCACCCGGTCAGTCCTTCATCGTTGGTGGCAGAAGCTATGCTGGCACAAACACAAAGTTCATGGAAATGTACCATCGGAAATCTGAAGCGTTGGAAAGATGATGTACTGGTAAAAGAGCTTGGTAACTCAACGCTCGAAGCACGCTTGCTCAACCGCGAAGAAGGGATTGTAGAATTTCGCTGGACGGAGAATATATCATTTGCCGAGATCATTACACGCTCGGGTGAAACTCCACTCCCCCCCTACCTGAAACGCAAACCCGAAAGTACTGATCGCGATCGCTATCAAACGGTATATGCACACTATGAAGGAGCTGTTGCTGCACCTACTGCCGGCCTACATTTTACAGGTGATATACTGCAGGCACTCAAGCAAAAAGGTATCTCCACCGATTATGTAACACTTCACGTAAGTGCGGGTACATTTCAACCGGTAAAAGTTCAGAACGCAGCTGAACACACCATGCACAACGAGCAGGTGCTGGTTAGCCGAAATAACATCAACAACCTGTTACAGGGTAAATTTATTATACCGGTAGGCACAACCTCCATGCGCACGCTGGAAAGTCTATATTGGTATGGCGTCAAGTTGCACAACGATCCGGAGGCTATATTTACCATTCAGCAGCACGATCCGTATCAACCCCACACATCGCTTCCCTCCACACAACAGGCCCTTGAAGCGGTGGCTGCCTATATGGATCGCAACCAACTGGATATACTCACGGGGGAGACTTCGATCTATATTATGCCCGGCTATACATTCCGCATTTGTAAAGGACTTGTCACTAATTTTCACCAGCCCGGTTCTACGCTCATTTTATTGGTAGCTGCTTTTGTTGGCGACAACTGGAAAACTATATATCAGCAAGCCCTTGCGAACGATTATCGCTTCTTAAGCTATGGCGACAGTTCGCTGCTGTTGCCCTAAACAAAAACAGACTGCCCGGAAAGAGCAGTCTGTCTGATATGCTTAGTTACTATATATACTACTTCACTTCGGCATTGAGATCTACAATTCTCACCTCCACGCGTCTGCCTTCTTCTTTGGTGGTGGCAATATCTTTTGTGGCTCCATAGCCTTTCGCTACAATGCGTCTTCTTACAACACCTTTGTGGTTGAAGTAATCGAGAATTACAATAGCACGTTTGTTTGAAAGATCGCGGTTCATCTCTTCAGACCCTTCCGCAGAAGCAAAACCTGAAATCTCTACACCCAGGTCAGGATATTTACTTAACTCGGCCAACACAGCATCCAGTTGGGCTTTGTATTGTGGCTTCAACTCACTCTTGCCTGCATCAAAGTATATTTTAGCAGCTTTGGTAAGCGCAGCTTTATCGAAGTTCGATTTTTTACCAGCCAGCTCTTTCTGTTTCTTCGCTTCTTCGGTAAACACAAATGTAGGCAGGGAGAATATAGTTTTACCATCTACTTTCTTCTGCTCAAATTTACTTTCATCACTTTCATCGTAGTAATACGTGCGGGTTGCTACCTCGATGCGTGAGTTTTCTTTTTCGTTGAAGTTTACATCTTCAATCGGATCTTTCATCTGGATCAGATCGGTCAGGTAATTTATACCATCCTTATCACCGGAAGCCATCAGATCGAGCATCAGGTCATATACATCTACATTTCCGGTCTGTACCAGTTTCGCTTCATGCGTTTTGCGCAGGTTACTCTTCACATCCTGATCAGTATCGTAAAATGCATTCTTCACCTGTACCTCTTGTCCTACCACAACATCAAACTGTTTTATAGTCTTCAGGTTGATCATCTGGTATAGTTCATAGAAGTAACTCTGGTTCGGTATATTGATGTTCAGAGTATACGGCAAAAATCCTTCTGACTCAATCACAATATCATAATCGGTAGCCGGGGGAAGGATAACCAGGTAATTACCGGTTTCAGGATCCGGATCATATACGAAATCAAGTTTCTTATCAGTCTTGTTATCGATCACATAAAGTTTGGTCGGCATCGGTTTACCAGTCTCTGCATTCAGAATTTTACCCTTGATCATGGTAAGCGGAATATTGGCAGATTCAGCCGGCAGGTCCATATAGTATATATCCTGACCACCGTGGCCACCTTTACGATCGGATGAGAAGTACGCGCGTGTACCGTCAGCGATTAATGTAAAGTAGTTATCATTTGCAGTCGTATTTACCGGGTAGCCCATGTTCTCCGGGTTACTCCAGGTTTTTTCAAGAAGTTTAGAGACGAAGATATCGCGTCCGCCCATCGAGTTGTGTCCATCCGAAGTAAAGAACAAAGTCTTTTGGTCCGGGTGAATAAACGGAGCATCTTCATTGGCTTTGGTGTTGACAGGCGCCCCGAGGTTTACCGGGTTGCTCCACGCTCCGTTTGCCTGCAAGGTTGTTCTATATATATCAAGTCCGCCAAGACCACCGAGGCGATCGCTTGCGAAATATATAGTCTTGCCATCCGGAGTTATACTGGCCGTTGATTCCAGGTATTTCGGTGTGTTTATATTCGGAGTCAGTAATCCGGGTTTTCCCCAGTTCTCACCGCTCTTCGTAATTTGATATAGTCCCCCCGGATCAGTTGAACCTCCCATAAAGATCAGCATCTTTTGCCCGTCAGGCGAAATACCGGCAGTCCCTACGTTGTAATCGTGCGCAATCGGAATAACTTTTGGCTCACTCCACGATCCCTGGTTGTTATAGGTAATGTATATCTCTTCAATAAACTTATCGCCTGTACGCGTCTTGCCCGTGTTAGGTCGCAGCGCGGTATACGCCATCGCACTTTCATCGGCCGATACCACCGGGTTATACTCTGTAAATTCTGTATTTACCGTTGGTGAATTAAAGTAGTTGACTTTGAAATTGCGCGGTACCGACATAAGTACTACTGCGTTGTTGGCAGTTTGTATAGCATCATCGGCCATAGCCATGGCTTTTTTATCGGCCTTGTTACTTACTTCTTTAAATTTCGTGAAGTTCTCCAACGCCTTTTGCAGGTTTTCATCTTTCAGATAAATAGAGCCTAACTCAAAATAAAGCGTTGTAGGCCAGCCTTTACCGTTTTTGATCGCATACTCAAAAAACGGAATGGCTTTAATCTGCTCGTTAAGCTCCGGAGATTTTTCATAGCACACACCGGTTTTGTAATGCACCATCGGATCTTTTTCTCCCGCCTGAATAGCTTCCAGGAACTTGGGAAGTGCGGCATCGTAACTCTTTACACTGAAATACCGTTCAGCCTCCGCCAGCACTTTGGAGCTTTGAGCAAACGAAGCTGTTGCAAAAAGTGAAAGTAGCAACACGTAAATGGTCTTCTTAATCATATGTTAACTGTATTTAACCTTCAATACTACAAAGATTATGCACGATTTATATACGGTTTTTAGCCCATATCTTACACTAACCCAAGTTATTCCACCACCGCCCCGACATAAAAGGGTTACTTAAGATGAAAGTACTTAAAAAGCGGAACGGTAAGCAATTTAATAATAACCAAAATTATAGCAGTTTATAGGATTTTAGTTGGATAATTACCAATTTTAGGACTAATGGGGGAATTCTAATGAGGGCACAAATACTTCAATTTCTGGACGTTAAGAGTGGTGAAGGTACACGGGTTGGCCTTCTGCTGATGATGAGCTTCTTCATGGGCTTTTTTCTTGCAACGATCAGCGTATCATCGCAGACACTTTTCCTGCAGCACTTTGATGAAAAAGAAGATCTTCCAATGGCGCTCCTCACCTCCGGAGCATTCGGTTTGGTCGCTACGATCCTGTATAATTTTCTTCAGAACAGAATTCCGTTTCAATCGCTGGCCGTTCTCAGTTTGCTGACCATCACGGCACTTACAGCATTTATTGAGTTTGGTGAATCGTTCTTCAAAGATTCAAACGCGATTTTCTTTTTCGGTTTTACAATGATCATCCCGTTCTCCTTTATACTATACCTTAACTTCTGGGGAACGTTTAGCCGCTTGTTCAACCTGCGTCAGTCAAAACGATTGGTGGGTACAGTGGATATGGGTGGATTGATCGCTTCGTTCATCGCGTTCTTCTCAATTCCACAATTACTTAGTCCCGATATATTCTTTAAAGGATCAAAAGGGATGTCGGTTGAGTCCTTATATACTATATCACTGGTTTGCGCGGTTCTCTTCCTGCTTACATTTATATACCTGTCGGTAAAATACCTGAGCCAGGGCAGAACATTTGCCGAAGAAAAAGCTATCTACCAGAAACTCCGCTTCAATGATTTTCGCCAGAACAGGTATATATTCTATATGTCATTGTTCGTGGTGGCATCCATGATGGCGCTTAACTTCGTTGACTATTCTTTTCTGAACGTTACCACGCTTTTCTTTACCGACCAGGAGCGCCTCGGTAGTTTCATCAGTTATTTCGAAGGAACTATTGTGGTTTTCTGTTTCCTCTTTCAGACGGTGGCTACCGATCGCATCATCCAGGAGTATGGTATGCGTGTAGCTATACTCATTAACCCACTGCTCATCGGTTTATTTACACTTGCCGCCATCGGACTTGGTCTGGTGTTCGGATATTCGCCTGCTAATAATTTGTTCGTGATCTTCTTCCTTATGATCGCAGTCAGCAAGCTGTTTATACGCTCACTCAAAGATTCACTCGATAACCCTTCGTTCAAGCTATATTTACTCCCGATCGAGAGTCACATACGCATCGATGTACAAACTAAAATCGAAGGACTGGTAACTGCGTTTGCCAGCTTACTGGCCGGTGGTCTCATCATTCTCATCAACCGCGTTGAACTGTTCGACCTCCTCTATATTTCCATCTTTACGTTCCCGCTGCTCATCATCTGGTATATTGTGGCGAATCGCATGCATGTTAACTATAGATATACTCTTCAGGACACACTGCTTCGAAACAAGTCACGGATATCAGGACACTCGGAGAAAAAGTATACGGTTAGCACAGTACTCGAGAAAGAAATCAACAGTACCGCAGAAGAGAAAGTGCTATATGGCTTAACGCTGATGGAGAAGCTCGAGCCTGCTGTATTTGAAAGTACAATTACCCGACTCGCCAACAGCGAATCGCCTGTGATACGCAAGTATGCACTCGATAAAATTCAGGCGCTGGGACTTCAAAACGATACACCGAAAACAGAAATACGTTCGCTTGCCGAACGCGCCTTTGGCGAACTGGAAGACAGCGATCTGCTGTCTATATCTCCGGAAAAACTTTTAAAGTTGAGTAAATCTGTAAAGCAGGCCGATCGTATTCTGGCTACAAAACTTCTGCGGAAGCTCATTGGACAGAAGACTATATTTGTTCTGCTTGAATTGCTGCGCGATGCCGATCCGAAGGTGCGTTACGAAGCACTTCACACGGCACGCAAAGTGAAGCGTCAGGAAACCTGGCCGGTACTGATCGAGTTACTCGGTTCACCTTCCTATAGTCACCATGCTGCAGCGGCATTAAAAGAAGTTGGCGAATCCGTATTGCCAACACTGGAAGCATCGTTCCATAAATCAGGACAAAGCGATCTGGTGATGCTGCGCATTGTGCAGATCATGGGTCGCATTGGTGGTCGCTATTCACTGCAGTTACAATGGAAGAAAGCAGATTACCCGGATAAACGCATTGTCAAACAGATACTATATTCTCTTCGCTATCAGAATTACCAGGCACGCGGTCGCGAAGTNNGATGTGATGAACCTTCTGGAGAATGAGATCAGCAAAACGATCTGGAACCTGGCCGCACTGGATGAACTTCCGGATACAAACGAATTCTTCTTTTTGAAACAAGCTTTACAGGAAGAAGTATCAGAGAACTATGACCAGATATATATGCTGCTGTCTATTCTCTACGATCCGCAATCGGTACAACTGGTGCGTGAAAATATAGAGACACGTGAACCTGATAACATTGCATTCGCGATGGAGCTGCTCGATTTGTTCATTGACCAGGAGTTGAAACCAAAATTGCTTCCGCTGCTTGACGACTCTCCTACCGTTATTAAACTCAAGCACCTTCAACTACANNTTTGCACGCGAAAGCTATAATCCGATACAGGTAATCAATTATATACTGAACCGCGATTTTAACCTGAACAACCGCTGGACCAAAGCGTGTGCTATACATGCATCTGCCTTCATTCCTGATTTCCGGATCAGTCGCGGACTCGTGGCACAGATGTTCAACTCTGATAAACTTTTACAGGAAACAGCGGCATGGGTGATCTACCATAAAGATCGTAAAGCATACCAGACTATATTGGAACGTTTACCCGAGCGCGACAAAAAATTCATTGATGCATCGATCGAGAACAACCAGTTGCTGGATGGCCTGAATGATGGTTTCTTCCTGTGGATTGAGATGGTGATGTTCATCAAACAAATGCCATCGTTCGCCAACATTCACGGTTCATTACTAAGCGACCTGGCCGACAAGATTACTCCACTGGATATGGATCCGGGAGAGCGAATCAAGTTTAACCATGATTCGCACAATACACCGCTGCTGCTGGTGGCTTTTGGTAATGTTACACCAAAAAATAACGGTTCCGAGATTACCCGACTGAAGCAGGGAAGTATATATGGCGAGCTCTTCAGTGACGGTTACGTAGCACCGGTGCAGGAAATTGAAGCAACACAACGATCTGTTGTATTCAAGATCAACCTTATGGACTTCTATTTCGTAATGGCAAATCATCACGAACTGGTACAAGGTCTGTTGAAAAACATTACGCAAGAAGATAAACACCAACTATCCTGACCTTATAAAGAACGTTTAAACCTAATCTGCTTATATAAACTTTATACCCTTACCGATGGCCTTTGATATAGACGTACTCATCGTGTTCGCTGATCGCGACAATGAGACAACCGGGAAGAATGAACCGGGCTGGGTTTCGCATTTCAAGAAATTTCTCGAGCTGATGCTGACGCAAGTGTTGGGTGAAAAGCCTAACATCGTTCTGAAGGGAGAATACGATACCATGACTTCTCCGCAGCTTGACAATGCAGGTGTTCTGATTCCTATACTCTCGAAAGATTTTATTCAATCGGGCCGGTGCCTCGATTACGTGGAGACTTTCTATAAAGTGATTGAGTCCAACGCGAAGAACCGGAACCGGGTATTCAAAGTATTCCGTACTCCGCTCAACGTACAGGAACAACCACCCCGCCTGCGCGATCTGCTGGGCTACGAAATGTACCAGCTTGATCCGGACTCCGGTGAGATACGCGAGTATACCGATTACTTCAGCACCGAAGCAGAACGCCAGTACTGGATGAAGATGGTTGACCTGGCGTATGATATATATGAAATCCTGCTCTTCCTGAAAGACAGTACCTCACTTGCAGAAGTAAAAACGATCTATAAACGTAAAACTATATATCTAGCGGAAACAGGCCACGACTTATCAGTACAACGCAACATCATCAAGCGTGAGTTACAACGGCATGGCTATAACATTTTGCCGAACCAGACTTTGCCAGGCAATATGGCTGACCTTGAAAGACTGGTGCGCAAGGGCCTGGATGAATCGAGTCTTTCCATTCATCTTATTGGTAGTGCGTATGGAGAAATTCCGGAAGGTGCCGATAAATCGGTAGTCGATATACAGAATAAACTTGCTGCTGAAAAAAGTATACAGGCGAAAGAGAGCAACCAGGAATTTACCCGCCTCATCTGGATATCGCCAAACCTGACGCATGCGAGTGAACGACAGAAATCATTTATTGAAAATATCAAGCGCGATGTTGAAGCACAGGAAGGTGCCGAGATATTACAGACACCGCTCGAAGATTTCAAAAATATAATGCGTGAAGAACTGGAAGAAGCCGGTGAAAAACGAGCAACCCTTGAAACCGGTGGGCGCTCTATCTATTTCATGCACGACAAGATTGATCACCACGAAGCCATGCCGTTGATTGAAGCATTGAAAAAATCCGGCTTCGATGTAATGATACCCGAGTTTGAAGGTGAACTGCTGGAGTTGAGACAAAAGCATATTGAGAACCTGCGTAACCTCGATGGTGCCATCATCTACAAAGGAAAAGTAAATGAGCAGTGGGTACGCATGAAGGCACTCGACCTGCTGAAGGCGCCAGGCTTTGGACGCAAGAAACCTATACTGGCAAAAGCTATAGTTGCCACGGGCGAAGCGATGAATGCAGAGAACTATAAGAATCAGAATCTGCACGTGATCGATGGCAACCGCAGTGTACCCGAATTACTCCAGAATTTTTTACAGGAATTTAAAGCCTAGCCATGCGTGAGGTAAGTGTTAATACATTAACTGCAAATCCGTTTCCGGGTTTGCGGCCGTTCAAGATCGAAGAAAGTCACCTCTTTTTTGGCCGTGAAGGACAAAGTGACGAAGTACTGTTAAAGCTTTCGAAGAATCGCTTCGTAGGTGTTATCGGTCCTTCAGGAAGTGGTAAATCTTCATTCATCTATTGTGGTGTAATGCCCATCCTCTACGGAGGTTTTCTTAC
>DJFR01000054.1:23869-28273 GCA_002432545.1 Flammeovirgaceae bacterium UBA5867
AACAAAGAATATATAGCGGCAGAGGCTGAAGAGAAGAAGATCAAACGAACTATATTCTCAACGTTGCTGCGAAGCAGTTCACTTGGATTGGTAGAAGCGATTGAGCAAACGCGCAAGGAAGCCGATGTAAATTACCTGGTACTGGTCGATCAGTTTGAAGAACTCTTCCGCTTTAAAGAAGGTCATGATGCAAACTCGGTAAACGAAACACTCGCATTCGTAAACCTGCTGATGGAGGCTGTCAATTATCCTGACGCCCCTATATATGTAGCCATTACCATGCGCTCTGATTTTATCGGAGACTGTGCACAATTTCCCGAGCTTACCCGCAAGATCAACGATAGTCACTACCTGATACCACAGCTTACCCGCGATCAGAAACGTAAAGCGATTGAAGGTCCGGTAGCAGTAGGTGGCGCTACTATAGCGCCACGCCTCGTACAACAATTGTTGAATGACCTTGGTGATAACCCGGATCAGTTACCTATTCTGCAGCACGCGTTAATGCGTACGTGGAGTTACTGGTCATCGTATCGCGATTACGAAGATGAGTCGGTAGATCTAAAACATTACGAAGCTATAGGAACGATGTCAGAAGCTTTGTCGCAGCACGCGAACGAAGCATTTGACGATCTCGATGAAGATCAGAAGCGCATCTGCGAACTGATGTTCAAAGCTATCACGGAGAAACGCGGTGAGAACTTCGGTATCCGAAGACCAACACGTTTAAGTGAAATTGCTTCCATTGCCGATGTATCCGAGCAGGATGTTGCCGCAGTGATCGAGTTATTCCGTGAGCCCGGTCGTTCTTTACTTACACCTGCATTTGGTTCAGCTATAGCTTCCAAATCCATGATCGATATATCGCATGAAAGTCTCATGCGTATATGGGTACGGTTGAAGAACTGGGTGGATGATGAAGCCGATGCTGTGCAGATGTATACCCGTCTGGCCGAAGCTGCTGCCATGCACCAGGTAGGCAAAGCAGGTTTGTGGCGTCCACCGGATTTGCAACTTGCACTGAACTGGCAGGCGAAGCATAAACCAACACTGGTTTGGGGTCAGCGCTATAACCCTGCGTTCGAGCGTACCATGATCTTCCTTGAGTATTCGAAGAAGGAATGGGAAACCGAGCAACGCATTAAAGAACTTGAGCAGAAGCGTAAACTAAAGCGCGCCCGCATAGTAGCCCTTGTATTGGGTACAGCGGTAGTTATATGTCTCTTGTTCCTCATGTACGCCTTTGTTCAAAAATCGGAAGCTGACAAGCAACGCCTGAAAGCCGAAGTGAACGCAGAAGCTGCACGTCAAAACGCAGAGGCTGCACGCAAAGCCGAGAAGGAAGCAGATGATAAACGTATAGAAGCAGAAAAAGCAACGCAGGCCGCACTGTCAGCAAAAGAAGCGGAAGCGAAACAACGTGAGCTTGCACAGGCTGCCGAGCAGGAAGCTATTCAGAATGCAGAACTTGCCAAACGCAACGCAGAGGTTGCACGCAAGAATGCAGAAGAAGCGCGCATCAACGCGCAACGTGCACAGACCAACGAGAAGATTGCCAAAGAGCAGGAGCTCATCGCTATACGCAACGCTGCGGAAGCATTGCGCCAGCGCTATATAGCACAGGCCAAAGCCATGGCCGTGAAATCAAAAGAGTTGAACGACCCTGAGCAGCAGGCACTCATTGCACAGCAGGCATTCAAATTCAATTCCGAGCATGAAGGCTATGTATATGATAACGATATATACAACGGTCTGTACTACGCACTGAAGAAACAGGATCACGCCCTCACCAAGAGTCTCGAGGCGCACGAACGCGGAGCAGCGCGTGCTCTGGTAACACGTGTAACCAGCAATCATATATACTCTGCGGGTAGCGATGGCAAGATCATTCGCTGGACCGAACAGGGTAATCAGTGGAGATCAGAAATACTGGTGAATCAGAATAACTATCAATACTATTCACTGGATGTAAGTCCGGATGGAAACTGGCTCGTAGCTGCCGGGTTGAATACACAAAACGAGATCAGGAATTACGTTGAGCTGTTCAACCTCAACAACATGTCTGCAGCACCCAAGAAGATTGACGGTTATACCTATGCCATCGAGAACGTAAACTTTACACCGGATAGCAAAGGTTTCTTTGCGCGTGATAATTCCGGTAAGAGTATACGGTACTCAGACCTGAACAAGAGTCAGGAAGTTATACACTCGCAGGTAAAGATCAACGCTATACATCTCAGTGCCGATGGTACCAGGCTTGCCGGAGCCGGTGAGAATGGAAGTCTGTATATATGGGATGTGAAGAATAACTATGCCGTTACCGAGATCAAAGATCTGGGCCCTCACCTTACATCGGTAACTATTGCTCCGGAAGGCCGAAGAATTATCGTAGGTGATAACAGAGGTGTAGTAAAGATATATGACGTGCAAAGCGAAATGGTTATCCGTATACTTTCCGGTCACACATCTTCGATCGAACAGATCCGCTTCAATCACGCAGGTTCTTTTATGGCCACTGCCAGCAAAGACAAAACGGTTCGTCTCTGGAATATGAATCGTCTGAAAGAGCAGCCAATCGTATTGAGCGATCACAGCGACTGGGTATGGAGTGTTGCCTTTACACCGGATGATGAGCAGTTGCTTGCCAGCGTACACAGCTCTACCGAAACTGTAAAAGGTATAGAACATACTATACACGCATGGCCAACCAAGATACCGGTTATGTCAACTATACTTTGCGATAAAGTAAAACGAAATATAAATAAAGACGAGTGGGAGATTTTTGTGGGAGATGACTTGCCTTACGAATCAACCTGTGCATCGTTGCCACCGAATAATAATTGATACGAATGAAAAGACTTCTACCCTTTTTAATTCTTATACTGATCTCTTCCGAAAGTTTTGCACAGTTAACCTCCTGCGCACAGACGTTGCGTCTGGCGCGTTCTACCTACGAACAGGGGCGACTGCATGAAATACCAGCACTCCTGGAGAAATGTCTGGCAGGAGGTTTCTCGCAGCAGGAGCAAGTTGAGGCCTATAAACTTTTGTGTTTATCGTATATATACCTGGAAGAACCCGCGAAAGCAGATGAAGCAATGCTGAACCTGCTGCGCACCGATCACTACTTCGAGATCAACCGCAGTACAGATCCTGCCGAGTTCATTGCACTTTACAATACTTTCCGCACAAAGCCGATCTATCGCATCGGGGGTAAATTTGGTGTCAACGCCAGTAGCCCAAACGTTGTAACGGCTGTAAAAGCCAACGATGGTGAGAGTAAGTATAATTACAAGATCGGATTGCAGTTTCATCTTACAGCAGAAATTCCTTTTGGCAAGAACCTGGTGTTAAATCCAGAGCTGGGTTTGGTACAACGTAATTTCGAGTATACCAACAACGTAAACTTTACCGATACTACATTTTCTACCATTGCAGAAGAGAAGCAAACCTGGGCTTCTTTACCGGTCAGCGTTCGTTACCAGTTCAGCAATATAAAATTCAAACCCTATATAGCACTTGGCGTTGAAGCCGATTATTTATTGAGCTCGTCCTTAAGTGGCAGTCGCACACGCAAAGGGTATCAGTTCATCGAAGAGAAATCGTTCGATCTGAAAACACAGCGCGAGAAATTCAACCTGAGCGGGATTATATCTGCTGGTGCACACTTTACACTCGGTGGCGGGTTTATCACTACCGAGGTACGTTTCCTGTATGGCATCACCAAGATCAACTCGCCTAAGACTGCTTTTGGTGTAGACAGCAGTTTACCTTTTGAATACGGCTATGCCGACAGCACGTATAAACTGAACTCCCTCTCGATAACAGCAGGCTATGTTCACAACATCTTTAACCCGAAAAAACTGAATAAAAGAAAATGAGAACGCGGATTTGTTTATCAGGGCTGCTGATGTGTTTGTGCTGGGCGTGTAATAATATTGAAGATGCAGAGCCGGGAGATCGGAGTACATTTATCCGGTTCTACGAAGAAGCACACAATGTATATGGCATAACGGCCGAAGAAGTTGATGGCGGCTATGTAATTCTGGGAAATGAGTCGCTGGCCAACGGCAATCAGAACATTTTATTTATACGAACCGATGCGCACGGTGATCGTCTCGCGGATAATGTTGTATTACCGGGAGGCCAGGCCAAAGCGTTGAAAGTAGCGACAGACGGTTACTACATTATTGGCGACAGTATAAAGTCTAACCTTGAATCCAGCGATGTTTCGGTGTATGATCTGGTGGTGTATTCAGCCCGCTTGTTCAAGTTGAATCTAACCGGCACACTTGTGAAAAAAGTAGTCATCGCGGATCGTAACAACAGCACCAACATTACCGATATACACGGAGGTTCGGTTACACTTTCCGATCAGAATGAAGTTATCATCCTGGGATCTTT
>DJFR01000242.1 GCA_002432545.1 Flammeovirgaceae bacterium UBA5867
ATGCGAAAGACTGATGCTCCCAAAACTTTTCGTATGCCAATCTCTTTTATTCTCACCTCAGCCATATAGCTGGCGAGTCCGAATAATCCCAGGCATGAGATAAAGATGGTTAGTATAGTAAATATAGATGTTAGGGATGCCGTGCGTTCGGTGTCTTTGAACTTGATAGCGTAGTCATCATTCGAGAAGTGGAATTCGAAAGGATACTCGGGATTATACTTTCTGAAGAGGGCCTCTGTCTTTGCTACTGCCTCATGTGTATCTATACCTTCTTTCAGTTTGATGTGTATAACATTAAATCCGCTTCCCTTTACACCTTCAATAACCAGCGGTTTTATACCTTCATACGGAGATCCGGTAATAAAATCTTTTACTACGCCAATAATGTGATACTCGGTGCCATCCGTCTCTTTGATAATTTGACCGATCGGATCGCTGAATCCAAACGCTTTTGCGGCTGCTTCATTAATAAGCATGGCCGAGGAATCGGTTGGATACTTTTGTAAATCCATATCACGACCTTGTATTAACTGAAGCGATGCTGTCTCAACGAGGTCTTCATCTTCGGATAGTCGTTCGAAATCAGTTTTATCCTCCGGGTGTTTACCTTGCCATTGAAGTCCCCAGGTATCACTCATGATCATGCCGAGTGGTGATACAGTTTTGGTAACACTCGATGCTATACCCGACTGAATAAGTTCCTGCTTCAGAGCCGGGTAATTTTCTTGCAACGCTCCCGACATCCAATGATATAGCAACGGTTCTGCATTATAGCCCCTATCGCGATTCTGCGTATAGCGTATCTGTTGTACTACTACCAGTGTAGCGATAATCAGTACGATAGCAAATGTAAATTGTGTAACCACCAATACTTTTCTGGGATTAATGCGGGCGAAACTTTTCTTAAAGGTGCCTTTGAGAACAGATACCGGTTTAAATGACGACAGGAAGAAGGCAGGGTAGCTTCCGGCAATTACTCCGGTAACAATCATGAACGCAACGATGGCCAGCCAAAAGTATAGCTGAGAAAAAGGCACTTGTATGGATTGACCAACGAGTGTGTTGAAATGTGGTAAGGCTATTTGTACCAATACAATAGCTATCATTCCGGAAAGACATGTGAGTACGACCGATTCGATCAGAAACTGCCATACCAGTAATGCTTTATCAGCCCCGGCAACTTTTCTTACTCCTACTTCTTTTGCGCGTTTCTCGCTGCGCGCTGTACTGAGATTCATAAAGTTTATACAGGCAACGAGTAAAACAAACACCCCGATAATGGCAAACAGTCGCACTGTCTCAATGCGGCCTCCTGTCGCTATACCATTTTCAAACTCACTATATAAATGCCAGCGATTGATGGGGTGAAGAAATATTTCTTCTTTCACTTCGCCTTCGCTATGTCGTATTGTAACATCTTTAATACGCTCGCTTACGGAGTTGAACGAATGCCCGTCTTTTAGAAGAACGTATGTGTGGGTATTGTTGCTTGCCCAATCAACGTCATCATAACCCATGCGTGTTATATACGACCAGGGTAATATATACTCGAAATTGAAGTCGGTGTTGGCGGGCAGATCTTTCATGACACCCGTTACCTGGTACATCTCATTGTTGATCTTGATTTCTTTGCCCAATGCATGCGTGGTGTCGAACATCTTCAATGCCATCTTCTCCGTAACAACAATCGAGTAACTATCCAGCAATGCCGTAGCGGCATTACCTTCTATCAATGGAAAAGTAAATATGTTTAAGAAAGCCGGGTCGGCAAGAATTGCTTTAGTGGATGCCTTCCGTTCGCCAACAATAGTAACGAACCATTGGGTATGGGCCCTGGCTGTATTGACTATATCAGGATATTCTGCTTTGAATGTTGGTCCGAGTACTAAAGGAGTGTTGGGCCAGCACCTGATTTGGTCGTTCATCTTCCCTCTGTTATAAGCTTGGTATATATTGGGCCTGTTGACATGAAAGGAGTCGAAACTTACTTCATGGTGTATCCATACAAAGATTAAAATGGCTGTTGCCATTCCCACAGCAAGTCCGGAAATGTTGATGAATGTAAACCCTTTGCTTCTGGTCAGATTCCGAAATGCGACTTTAAGATAATTTTTGAGCATAGGTGATAAGTTATGCGATCGGCTATATAGTTACAAAGTATAGTCCAAAGCAAAATGTAGTTTTTAGCTTGTATTGTGAGGTGCAAAACTATGGTGTGTCCGGAATTGAAATATTCTGAACGGAAATGGATGACTAAAGTGCAGAAACGTGATCTATACTAATGCACCTCATCTACCACCTCCTCAGGTGTTTCAGGTTCAAACAAGTTCTCCCATCGGCCGTTGCGTTTGCCCTTTGCCTGCTTGCTGTAGGGTGTAATTTCATCGTACAATGTGTCTACAACCAGCTTGCCGGTTTTGTTAATGTAGCCCCATTTGCCGTTACGTTTTACAGCAGCGTGTCCGTTATGGAATTCGGTGGCATCGTTCCATTCTATAGGTATAACTATTTTGCCGAGCTTGTTAATGAAGCCTGCTTTATAGGCATCAGTATTTCCTTTTAATGCCAATGCATAACCTTCTGCGAATTTACCAGGCATGATACCGGCAGGTGCGCGAAGTATAGATTTACCTGTTTTGTCTATATACTCAAAAACTTCACTCCCCACTACCTGCACAAGCGCAAGACCATCACTGAAATCTTCAGCGTACGAGAACTTGAGAGGTATAGCAAGTTTACGCGCTGCGTTGATGAAGCCCAACTTCTCATCTTTCTTTACGCGCACCATTTCTTGTGGCCCGGATATATCGTAGATGTAATCATATATAGCGGGACAAACCTCTACGCCTTGGGTGTTGATTATACCGTAGTGGTTGTCTTTCCTTACCATGGCAAAGCCCTTGTAAAACGGACCAGCCTCTTGCCACTGAATAGCGCTTATCATTACGCCTGAATCTATATGCTTGTATCCGATCAGTCCGTTGCGTGTGAGGCGAACAATTCCTTCGTCTGATACATTGGTAATTTTATCATACTCCAGCGGAATAACATAAGCACCTTTCGCGTTAATCATGCCCCACTTCGATTTGTATTCTACACGTGCTTTGCCTGCGAAAAAATCATCGACATAATCCCATTGCGCGGCCGCAACGGTATCCCTACTGCTGTTTATAAAACCATAGAGACCATTCTTCCGGAACCGTTGGAGGCGTTCGGTTTGTTGTTGCTGTGCGAAAGAAGTTGTGTGAATGATGAATGCGAGGAGAGAAAGTAAAACGATCCGATACATGTTAAAAAATGACTTTTGCTGAAGTTAAGTTGATGTTAAACGGTAAATATATCGACCTGATAATTTGGCTGGTAATTTTTTATATACCGAAGCCGTTGGGTTTTAAGTTCGGTCGTTTTCTATTATGAAAGTTGTGACCCGAAATTTATTGGAGCTTCTTTATTAGAGTCTACTTCACAGACGGAACCAAAACTGTATTGGTAAGATATTCGTTCAGTATACGCGATTCATCAATTTTTCTTTTGTGCTTATACGTGTTATAGGGTTCGAGCACTGCTCTCAGTAATGTTTCCAGGGCTTTAATATTCGAGATGTTCTGGATGTGATCTCCTAATGGAAAATTTATCATTATTAGCGAGTAGTTATCCATAGCGAATTTGCCTGCTTCCGCGAGCGCTTCGTTACTTCTCATTTTCTTCTGTTTATCAAGAATCCTCTGCAATAAACTATTAAACCAGCCTGACTCTCGTAGATCGAAATGTGCTGGTATTCGTTCTACAAAATTTCTGGCTACACAAGAGCCAACATAAATGAATATGTCATTGTATTTAAAGATGTATACGCCATTGCCGGAGTATATAGGTTTGCCATCATAGAAGACCAGATCAGAAATTGAACAATCCTTGACTTTAATACCTTCAGTTTTTTCTAAGACAGTTTTTAATTGACTGATTGTGTGATTAGAAATTGCATTGAAATTAATGAGATACTCGTTTTTCATATGGGTAGTATAAATTTAGTTAACGGATTTAGTCCTATAAATAATTTTCTTATTGCTCAGGTATTAATCACTCCACCAGTTTCACTACTTCTTCTTCCTTCAATTTTCTGACGGCCATTTCGTGGGCAGAGAATTCTTTATTGCGTGGCCAGATGTGAAAGCCTCCGGAGAACTGCTGTCTGAATTCAGACATGAGTTTATTAAATGCAGCTTCATCAATGCCCATGCCGGGATAGTAAACGTAATACCATTTGCCCCATATACCATTTTCATCGATCTGACCATGATAATCGATTTGATGTGTGCTATAGTGTTTCATAAAACGACACGTCATCGATGTGAGATCATAATGACCTTCGAACGTGAAGGCGCCAACGTCATCATGTCCGTTGCCTGAGATGTTACCGTTTATAAAGTCAAGCATCAGCAACATTTCATGTCGCTCTTTGCTATGGTAATAAACGTAAAAGCCAGTCCAATATCCGCTGGGGAGGTGTGGATGTTGCTCATAGCTATCGGGAGACTCAGGCATAGAGTAATTGTATCTGGATTTAATGACAGTTATACTATATATGCAAAGGGTGTGATAAAGGCTATCGCTTCGGCTTAGTAGGTACTAATAACTCAGATATATCTACTTCAAGTGCAATTGCCATTTCACGAAGTGCTACTAAGGAAGGCTGCTGTTCGTTATTACAGATTCTTGTTATCGTGTTGGGAGTCTTCTTAACCATCTTGGCGAAGTCTTTATGACTTATATCCTTTTCACTGAGCACAACTTTAAGCCTATTGATTTTAATCTTTTCAGCCATCAATTCATTCTTTTACCATTGTTCGATCCTCAAATAGAATTATTCAAATGGTTTCTTCAAACTCAATTGATTGTCGCTCAAGCTGTTAAATGATTTAATAATGCTTAATACGTATTATATAAATTATAATGCGTATTATTGTATACGAATAAAGGATTAATAAATATTGTGCCTTATGGAATTAAACTCATTGGTAAAGTCGCCAACTCAAAAAGAACTCATTCTTCAACTCCTCAAACAAGAGCTTAAAAGTTATAGATTCTTTAACGGCTTGCGGGAGGTTGGCCTTGACGACTCTTTCTATCA
>DJFR01000060.1:0-830 GCA_002432545.1 Flammeovirgaceae bacterium UBA5867
GTTGCTCGATGCCGGTTTACTGGGACCAGTAAAGATCACCACCATCTCTCCGTAAGTATATATACCGTACAACAAATCAGATATAGCTTCATTAAAGAAGTAAGAGCAGTAAACAAGTTTACTGCTCTTACTATATATAGCACGTTCTAGAATTCAGTAAAATCCGCGTCAGTTGCCGTATCTTCCAGTTTCAAGTTAAATCCTTTTACCTTTCCTACTGGTGCCGCCTGAAATACTGGTTTCATTTTTAAACCGCTATCATTCCGTTGCTGACTGGCTGCCACCGGTATATTTTGCAGACTATGATCGATCTTGAAATAACTGATTGCAACACGTAATTCCTCCGCCTGCGAATTCAATTCTTCTGCATTTGATGACATCTCCTCTGCGGCTGAAGCATTGCCTTGTGTAACCTGCGTCAGTTGCTGAATAGCCTTGTTAATCTGGTCGGCTCCCAGGTTTTGCTCAACACTGGCAGATGCTATCTCCTGCACGAGAATAGCAGTTCTGTTAATATCCGGAACAGTATTGCTCAGTAATTCTTTCGACTCGCGCGCTTGCTTCACCGTGAGAGCCGATATCTCACTTATCTCTGCAGCAGCACGCTGGCTTCTTTCGGCAAGCTTTCGTACCTCAGCGGCCACTACGGCAAATCCTTTACCATGCTCACCGGCACGGGCTGCTTCTACAGAAGCATTCAACGCAAGAAGATCTGTTTTAGAAGCAATCTCCTCAATGATCATGACTTTGTCTGCAATAGACGCAACAGCATCTACTGCATTTGCAACGGACCGGCTACTGATTTCAATATCAGTAAGTGCCTTGTTGGC
>DJFR01000060.1:841-10654 GCA_002432545.1 Flammeovirgaceae bacterium UBA5867
CTGTGCACCCTGCGACATCTGCTGCGCAGCTGATGCTACTTGTTGACTCGCTGCCGTTACATTATGTGCCCCGTTGTAAATTGTTACGGCAACCTGGCGAAGGTTATATACCATTTGTTCCAATGATTCATCCAGTTCACCTCCAAAATTATCGATCGCCTTAAAGTCGACCATCAGGTCGCCCTTGGAAACGCGCTTGGCAACGTCCACTGAATTACGAAGTTTTACGATCATAGCCTGCAGCTCTTTCAGCATCGCACCGATCTCATCCTGCATATATATCTTTACATCAGCAGAGAAATCGCCCGAGGCAATTTTATGTAAAGCTGCAGTTGCTATATCCAGTGAACCACCAATACCCTTTAAAAGCCACAATGCCATCAACACACTTATTGCAATTGAACAACTAATGGCGAGCAGCATAAATCGCACGGTGCTATAATACAAATCATCAGTCTCTACGCGATCTTTTGCAAGTGTATTATTTGTAAGTCCGATGAACGATTCAATTGACTTCATAAGATCAGTCGCGATACGATCGCCCTCATCGTTAGAGAGCATAAACGCTTTGGTATTTGTCTTCTTGCGCGTTAACTCCACCACATTCGTATGGCTTGTGTAAAATGCTGCAAACTGCGAAATATACTTATCAAGCAACACGTTAGATTTCCCTATCAGCACACCGTCCATACGCGTAGTAACAGAATCGAGCTGTGTTTCTATTGTTGTTGCTTGCTCAAGTTCTCTTTCCTGCTGCTCGTCTGAAGTATATAGAAGCAAATTTTTCTCTTGCGTAAATAATTGCAACAATAACTCCCGCATTTTTGATACGCCTGCAATTTCTTCTTTGGTTCCACTCTTTACCAGTTCATTTTCCAGTACATTTAATGTACTATTCGCCTTTTGGAGCTTTCCATAATTTTCGTTTAAAATACGATTGGTAGCCTCCCACTCTGTATTGGCAACGGCTAGTTTTATTATGTCTTCATTTACCTTGGCAAGATTGGACAGGCCAAGCGATATCTGTTGCGTAAGCTGCTGGTGTTCTCCTGTACTGAGCGATTGCAGTCTCTCCAGTTCATCGTTAGCTTGCTTAAATATAGCATCCATCAAACGGCTCAGTGCGTTCATCTTTTGCTCATCTGTTTCTATAATGATACGCTTCTGATATGCAATTATCTGGCTTGCATAATAGCGTACCTGCATAATCGACTGCAGTTGAACCACTTTGTTATCAACAATTAAATTCAACCGATCGTTAATAGCCCCGGTGTTGTAGTATGAAATGCCAAAAATGCTGCCCATCAAGGCTATCAGCACAGTAAATACCAAGATAAGTTTATACCGGATAGTCATTGTATTAAACATATTTTTTAAGAAGTTATAGAAGTTGTTAGATCACGTTGAGTAAGAATTCCATTTATATCCAGGATCATGGTAATAATGCCCTGGTCATTGACAATACCAGTAACAGGTATAGCACCGCTATGAAAGTCAATATCTGAAGCCGGGCGTATCTGATCATCATTAATCATCACTACATCACAGGCAGCATCCACCACTACACCGGCCTGCACCGTAGCGTCATCGCTTTCACGAATGTCCAATATCAGAATACGCGTTTTGTCGGTACGACTCGATGTACCTAGTTCAAGTTTCATTCGCAGATCAAGCAATGGCAACACATTGCCACGCAGATCAATGACGCCAAGTACAAAAGGCGGAGTGTTCGGCACTGGTGTTACACGAACAAACTCGAGTACTTCGTAGATCACAGTTACGTGAACTGCGAATCTCGCATCATTCAGCAGAAAAGTAAGATAGGGCTGCGATGCTGTATTATTCATGACCACCGCAGTTAGTAAAGTTACAGGTATTATTTACCACTATTGGGACATGCAGCCCAGTCAAGCTAACAGATTGTGCCGACATGCAGGCGACTGCTTCTGAAATTCTGTAGTTCATATTAAAGTATATCTATATATCAATGGCGAACGGAGTGCAATGTTATCGCTTTAAATATCGACAGGCATCAGTTCTACTACAGAATTGCCATTGAATTATTTACACAGTGTAGCGTATGTATTTTTACTGATGCATAATGTAATGACAAAAACTATTTTCTCTGAAAAAGAAGTACATCTGAAAAAGAAACATAAAATATTACATCAAAACTACAACCATCATTTGACCCTTCTCTAACAAAAGCACCTGAATAACAAGTATATATTTATACTATCACGAAGCGCCACAACCAAACAGCGCGGTTTCCATCTACGAACTTACATATTGATATATAGACCGAGTGGCTATACTTTCCCGAATTGCATCAATCTTATCTCCCCCTCCATCTTACTAAAAATCAATCTTGCATGCAGATATGTATTGTACATTACCATATATAACAAAGCCCTTTTATCATCTCTAAAAAAATCATCGTACTTCCTCCAATAGTCGTGATGTAAAAATACTCCTGCAACATCCGAAGACGCGAATACACCTATCCATCTTCAAACATTACTCACAGGCGTTATTGATCCTTATACCGAATTAACCGGGAAATCATCATAAGATCGTTACACTATTTATACTATACCTATACCACTTCAAAACGCATTGTGCATTTATCTTTCTCAACCTTACAAGACTAAGGCATCACGCAGTAATCAGGCGCTCGATTTACCCGAAACAGTAAACAATCGAACACCCAGAGCTTCGCTGGAATTAAACCGGCATTTCATTCCGCAATCAGGAATTACCTTTAAATTTGCTACCCTATGGTAACACAGGAATCGATACGCGAGTGGTTTACCACCCTGCAAAACAACATCTGCCGTGAATTGGAAAATGCTGATGGTCAAGGTAAATTCGTCAGCGATGCATGGGAACGGCCGGGTGGCGGTGGTGGCGTAAGTCGTATTCTCACCAACGGAAAGATCATTGAAAAAGGGGGCGTAAACTTTTCTGCCGTGTGGGGAAAAACTCCCGAGCCTGTGCTGAAAACCATGAAGCTCGACACCAACGATCATCCTGATTTTTTTGCTACCGGTGTCTCTATTGTGCTACACCCTGTTAACCCGATGGTGCCGATCATTCACATGAACACGCGTTACTTCGAAATGAGTAACGGCACATGGTGGTTCGGTGGTGGTATAGATCTCACACCCCACTATGTCAACGAAGACGATGCCCGCGCCTTTCATCAACACCTAAAGAAAGTATGCGATGCACATCATCCCTCTTATTACCCTGAGTTTAAGAAATGGGCCGATGATTATTTTTATATCAAACATCGCCATGAGACACGCGGTATAGGCGGTATCTTCTTCGACAACCTGCGTGCCGATAATAACTTTACCAAAGAAGCGCGTTTTGAATTTGTTAAAGATGTAGGCGCAGCGTTCGCCCCTATATATACTGCTCTGATGAAGAAGAACTACACATTGCCGTTCACCGAAAACGAAAAGAACTGGCAACACCTTCGCAGAGGTCGCTATGTAGAATTTAATTTAGTTTGGGATCGCGGCACCAAGTTCGGCCTCGACACCGATGGTCGCACCGAATCTATACTCATGAGTCTGCCGCCACAAGCGCAATGGGTATATAACCACCAACCTCAACCCAACTCGGCTGAACAGAAGACACTCGATCTTTTGAAGAAAGGTATTGACTGGGTCTGAGTCGTTATCCGTTAATTGTTACCCGTTATCCGTTAGTTGTTAATCGTTATTCGTGAGATAGCCTCTCTGTGGAACTTCGTGTCTTCTTGGTGATCTTTGTGCAATTGGATTTGAGACACAAAGCAACCACAAGCTATAACTATATATAGCCAATGCTTATTTTAACAAAGTAAATCCACTACTATGAGTGCCGTCCACGTACTTTCTTATCCTCGTGATTCGCAGTCTTCTCCGACTTTTTGTTTTTATGTGACTGTCGCGGAGCAGCCATCGGATTTTCATCTTGAGGAGCCTGGAAGTCTTGCGTTGTTTGAGGCGGTTGTTGTTTCTCGTTATTTTCCATGTTGAAATGCGTTTACGGTTATCAACATTTCATAAATTTCCATGCCGGTCATAAATTTCTATGCCGGGCGGAGTAGAAAATAGAAGTAAAGAGTCCGGAAGTCCGAAAGACAGGGAGTCCGGAAGCACGTTGCAACCTTTGCATTACTTTGGGTTTCACTTTGTGCCTTTGTGTGCATTCCTCTGTGCTCTTTGTGCCATTGGATTTCAAAATAATTAATGCATGTCTTGACCGCTTGAAGTCACTCGCGAGATTGCTGATTAAGATAGCCGAAACCAATCAAGAAAAAATGGAGACACTTCCCATCGGTGCCTGAGAACATATTCAATTGAGACCAAGCTTTGATCTCGCCAGCAGCTCAGACGAAGTCATCATCGGACGGCTTGATGCCAAAGGTACTGGAACCTTTATAGTAGTTATTCACCTGCTATCAAATGATTTAAAGGCGGTGTCCGCTATATATATCCACTGCAAGAATATTCATATATTAGAAGCCATTGCAGCTGTACTCATGAAAAAAATATTCACCTTCCTCCTATTCATAGTAATAATGCCATCTTTTGCACAGCTTCAGCATAACCGACATGACAGGCTGACAAACGAGGAATTTCAAGAACTAAAAAATAACAAAGACAAGTTTATACCATTCGATCTCAGCGATACAGTAGTAATCATTAAATATTCCGGACAACAACTTTTACAAATGCAAAACACGGCCCGGTACATATCATTTGCCAAAAATGGTACTGATACAACTGGATTAACAAATCAATCTTGGCTCACGGAACAGCAAATAAAGGAAATCAAAATATCAACTGAAAAATGGGCAGCCAAGCACCTCCTGAAATTAAAAACGAAACTGAGAAAGAAAGGGATCGAATCGATCGTTGTGGAAGAAAGCAAGCTGGCGGAGAATCCACAATACTCAAAAAAGTACTGGCTGAAAACTACCTATATCAGCAATCAAAAATCATTAGAGGACAATGGATGGGTGCTAACAACAACAAACCTTTTCTATGATCCTAGATCAGGGAAGAACTTTGAAACATATTTACCAGTTAATTATAGTCTCATCGACCTGATAGAATGAGTCCTCCCCGAAGTTGGATTCTGTAGTACATATACATTTGGAGTTACGGCTCCCACAGTTCAACCTTGTTGCCTTCTATATCAAGAATGTGAACAAACTTTCCGTACTCGGAAGCTTCTATTTCATCTAATATAGTTACGCCCTCTTTTTTAAGTTCCGTTACGAGCGCTTCAAGATTTTCAACCCGGAAATTGATCATGAAGTCTTTCGTTGATGGTTCAAAGTATTTGGTCTTGTCGGGGAACGGACTCCATAGGCTGTATCCTTTCTCTTTTGCGTCTGGTTCCTGCTGCCACTCAATCTTAGTTCCGTACGGACTTGTATCTAAACCCAAATGCGTTTTATACCATTGATTCATTTTCTCCGGGTCTTTGCACTTAAAGAAAATGCCTCCGATTCCTGTTACGCGTTTCATTACTATTGATTAGTTGTTTTAGTCGATTAACAATAATAATACTTTCTTATATTGAAAGCCATTACCATTCTATGTCAAGTTCAGCTTTCTGCCTTTACAAATGTACTTGTGCAATATTATTTCTATCGTTTTTAGCATTAAACTTTAATGTCTATGCGCAGTTCGGAGAAGTATGCGGTATCATGGAACCTCGCGACTCAACCAACTGGGGCATCGGTGCTGTCAAATGGGAAAAAGCGACTAACATCAAGGGCTATAGCGACAAGGCCAAAACGACCATTGTCATAGGCGTACCTGGATCAGTTGAAGTCCAAGCAGCCGATCTAGTTTATGTAGGAAGCTATGGGAATATCTTTCTCAAAGTATTCGAAACCAAAGGCACTTCATACAAAGTGCTTATCAACTCAATTGACGGAGGACTATGGGTTGACATCAATGAATTAAAATCTAAAGGTCTGGCGTTTCAGACTTATGCGTCAATAATGTTTAATGATAAACCTCCGGGTACGCTCGGAGTAAATCTCTTTAAATCATGCTTGAACCTCAGAGCAGAACCTTCTATAAACGGTAAGCTAATCAAATGTATAAGTAAAAATGTAAGCGAGAATGCCTTTCACCACATTACTATACAACGCCACAAAGAGGCGTGGGCGTTTATTGTTGTTCAGGAATGTGTTAGCACTCCCGACAATGTAGATTTCGGAGAAGGTTGCGGCTATAAAGTCCAAAACGAAATTCGCGGTTGGGCAAAGGTGATTGACGATAAAGGATATCCTAACCTTTGGTTTAGTCTGACAAAATACTAAGCGAGTATCTGCACAAAAACATAATCGGCAACAAAATATATTAAGAAAGTCCATGGAATTAATTGACTCAAAAGACGGCATAAAAAATTCAAAACTAGTATGGCTTATTGCAGGTATACTGCTAATGCCTCTGTTAAATGGAATTGAAACCCTGCTCGGAGGAGTGCTAAAATTGCTGGGTGTCTCAGTTATACCAAGACTTTTTATTTCTTTCTCACTACAAGTAATAATAGTGCTTAGTTTATTAAGCCTTTTAGTATGGATCGTTAAAAATTGGAATAGCCAAAAATCCAGCACGTCTAAACTTATAACTTTAAATAACTTTAGACTATATGGATTTATTTGTCTCGTTGTTATCTCTGCGGGAAGGGTGACGAGCTATTTTGTCTTAACAAATCTTAACAAGGAACTCGAGTTACTTGACAAATCTCAAAGACACGACATCATGGCTAACTTATTAAATTTACAAATAGCATCTTTCGCATTCACTCATACCAAAGAGATCATAATCTTTATGATATACTTCATTATCATATACAAGAACAAGACAACAGCAGTAATATCCCAGCAGATTCTCCCGCAGACAGCAATCCCCAATGACAGCGAACCTCCGGCCTAAAACAATCAGAAAATGAATCAAGAATATTAAAAACTCTTTTTCCTGCCAAGACAAAAGAAGAGTTTGCACAAAGAATGGGAACAGAAAAAGAGATGGCGAAATTCGCATTCAAATTTCTTGAAGAGAATAACATTGATTTGGAGTTGGCTAACGTTATCGAGTTATACTAAACATACCCTTTGAGCCACGAAATTATTCACACCAAAAAGATGCGATCTCATATTCATGAAAGTAACAGACGACTACGTAAGAAGCAACCAAAAACATGACGTTAACAATACCATATATACCTTTCTGGAGCAGAGTCAGAAAAAAGTTCATCGGTCCATTTATCGTAATAACGTTGATTGTTCTTTACCTGTATTTCACCGAGAACGACACTTTTCTATTCTACGGAATTATAATTTTAGGGTTTAGTGTAATTCAGGCAATCATATCTATAGCCAGTGCCTGGACTTTTGTTAATGAAGTTAAATTTACGGAGGACAAGATTATCATTGGAGGCGCCAATATAAATACACATTGGTACAGAGAGTTCGACATTAAGAACTCACAAATCAAGATTAAATCTGAAGGAAGAGGCCGCGGTAAAGTTGGTTATTACTTGACGTTGAGTTCACCAGGCCAATCAATAGATATTAACCGAACTTTCAATTGGGACTACACATCGCTTTTAACAATCTTTAACGAATTCAAAAGATTAAAAGGAGAGAAAATAATCTTTGACGAAAAGTATTTCCTCGACATTATAGAAAAAAAAGCGAATGGCAAGCGCTAACAACTACACGTTGAAAGAATCTCTACGACAGTTAAAACTAAAATTAATATTTAAGCATCTCCATTCAAGGAATACATCTGGAATACATTTAATCCTTAGATATATTCACACAAAGCAATTGTTCCGAGAAATATAGGCATTATCGTTAAACGAATAACTGTACATATGAGACTACTACTTTCCATCCTGATACTAACAGCATCACTGTCATCTTACGGACAGGCTACCCGCCAAGCTGCTCATAAACCTAACTACGATTCTCTGCGAATCATTTTGGAAGAAATGGTTTACAAAGACCAGAACATCAGAAGAATTCTGATCGACTCTGTAGGACTCGATTCTCCGCATGCCGGTAACTATATTATGCAAATGCGCGAAATTGATGCAGATAACCAGGTAAAGCTCAAAGTAATTCTCGATAAATATGGATGGATCGAACAAAGCAAGATCGGTAAAAAAGCGGCTGAAGCTTTTTTCTATATCGTGCAGCATTCAGGCATAGAGCTAATGGAAAAATGGTTTCCTGAATTTAAAAGACTCGCCAGCATCGATGAAGCTGATAAAACGGCCTGTGCCATGATGGAAGACAGACTGCTAATGTGGAAAGGTAAAAAACAAATCTACGGATCGCAGGCTTCAACCTTCGGCAAAGACAAGAAACTCGCCATCTGGCCAATCGAAGATCCTAAGAATGTAAACAAACGCAGAAAAGAAATGGGCTTCGAGTTAACAGTTGAAGACAATGCAAAACGACTGAACGCTATATATAACGAGAACCAACAATTACCTACCGAAAACAAATGATAATTTCGCCAACAATCGTGAATGACGCTTGCACAAAAAAATATAGGATTTAAAAATTGTAATTCACAATGTTCGAATCGAAAGCAAGAATAAAGACAGTGAATTTCCTTCAACATATAGAGTCTCGGCAACAAAAGTCCTCTAATAGAATTGTCGATGGATATCAAGAGACCGAAAAAGAACTAATATATAAATTCACAAAAGAAGCTCGCGACTTAATCAACCACAAGGAATGGGCTCTTGCACTGGAGAACTTGTTAGTAAACATAAATGAAATAGATTTTGTTATTGACAAAGTCGCCATCGATTTGGCGAAAGAAGCACTCGAAGCCTGCGGTATGGATTATCGCGAATGGACATTCATTGAAAACCTCGCCAATGAAAAATAGTAAACCACTTCATAGTTATGCTCCATCTATACACTATACCAGACGATCAACCGAAACCTGATAAAGCCAACGCCCTCCCTTTGGCCGGTGAGCTTGATGAAACTATAGTTGAAAACCTCCAGGACAAAGGTATCATAGCCGACCGGTTTGATGTATACTCTACCTTTCGGTGGGGCACGGACCTGATCCAACAAATGCGACAAACCATCCAGAAGAAAAACATGAGTCGCGATGCCGATGTTCTGCAACTGGTAAAACTCTTTGATATAGCCGAGAAAAACAATTGCGGTCTGTTGGCTCACGGTGACTAGCTATAAACTCGCAACACGCGTCTTTCTATATACCGCTGCGCGCGCTATACTTTCCACTGCTACTGGTAAACTTTACCAGGCGTCCTCTATAAAAACATTACGCTTCCTGAAACATTCGCTCGCCTGAAATAACTTTCGCATTGTATACCGTATGAAGTACGGAGTTACCTATAAAAAATACCTTGCAGGAAATAACAAACTCCCCGCAAGGTATATACTTTATCTGCCGTCCATTACAAAGTATACCGGTAACACTACCAACCTACGCGCGACTTGTAAACTTTATACCGCTCACTTGTCTGTATTGCGGGCTCGTAGCGCCAAACAGCGACTTAATATATTGCTTCACAGACTGCGCTGTGTCATACAAGCCGGTATTCGCAGCATATAGCAGCGTATCGCGGGCTATGCGGGCATTACTCAGCGAAGTAATAGCGGCCACTACGGCTTTGTTCCGCGCACGCAGATCGGCCAGCAGGGTGTTGAGTGTGGTTACCTGCAACTCGTTCTCATTGGGCGTGTAATGCGCTTCTGCAGCCACAGTTTGCGTAAGCTTCGCGAAGTTATCAACGAGGGTA
>DJFR01000063.1 GCA_002432545.1 Flammeovirgaceae bacterium UBA5867
GCAGCACTTGGTGTATATACTGCATTTAATGTTGTGTTATTCGGAGAGAATGTTCCTGTACCTCCGCTCCAGGTTGCACTGGTAGCTGAACCTCCGATTGTACCCGCTAAGGTGACGGTACTGCTTCCGCACACGGTTTGTGCAGGACCTGCATCTACTGTTGCTGCCGGACTGATTGTGATTGTCACATTATCAGTTGCTGCCGGACATGATCCAGCAGGATCGTTGGTAGTAAGCGTAAGCGTTACACTACCTGCTGTAATTTCTGCTGCTGTAGGAGTATATACTGCATTAAGAGCGTTGGCATTCGGAGAAAATGTTCCTGCTCCTCCACTCCAGGTTGCGCTGATCGCTGCTCCACCTATAGTTCCGGCCAATGTAACGGTACTGCCTGCACATATAGTTTGTGCTGCACCCGCATCAACGGTTGCTACCGGGTCGAGTGTAATAACAACATTATCGGTTGCTGCCGGGCATGGCCCCGCAGGATCATTTGTTGTTAAAGTCAATGTAACAGAACCTGCTGTGATTTCCGCAGCACTTGGTGTATACACCGCTGTTAGTGTTGTATTATTAGGGGAGAATGTTCCTGTACCACCGCTCCAGGTAGCGCTTGTAGCAGCACCACCGATGGTACCTGCAAGTGTTACTGTACCGCTTCCGCATATAGTCTGTGCCGGACCGGCATCTACCGTTGCTACCGGACTGATCGCAATGATCACGTTATCCGTTGCCGGTAAACATGGACCTGCCGGATCATCAGTTGACAATGTTAAGGTAACTGTACCTGCTGTTCTGTCATTTACACCCGGAGTATAGATAGCATTCGGGTTTGTTATATTACTGAATGTACCATCACCGGAAGTACTCCAGGAGACACCGGTTGCTGATCCTCCAAACGTACCAGCCAACGTTACTGTGTTGCCTGCGCATATAGTTTGAGCAGGACCTGCGTCTACCGTAGCCGTTGCGTTAATAGTAATAACAACATTATCGCTTACCGCAGGACAAGGTCCGAGCGGATCATTGGTAGTCAATGTAAGTGTAACGGCACCGGCAGTTATCTCAGCTGCACTCGGAGTATACGTTGCATTTAAAGTTGAATTATTCGGAGAGAATGTGCCTCCGCCACCACTCCACGTAGCACTGGTAGCTGCACCACCGATAACACCGGCTAATGTCGCAGATCCTCCATTACATATAGTCTGAGGAGCTCCTGCGTCTACCGATGCTGGTGTACTTCTCGTAATTGTTACGGTTGATGTTGTTCCCGAACAAGTAAGTCCAGCATCAGTTATCGTCCAGCGAAATACGTTGGCACCAAATGACAAACTACCAACGGTCGTGGTTGGTGAGTTAGCATTCGCGAAAGTTCCGGTTCCTGATACAACGGTCCACGTACCAATCTCTCCTGTACCAGCAGCGTTTGCTGCCAGCGTTGTGTTATCGGCACAAATCGTTTGATCCGCTCCGGCATTGGCTTGTGTTACGACCGGTATAGTAACTGATATGTTTGTCTGACATCCGTTGGCATCTGTTGCCGTTACGGTATAGGTACCAGCATCTATATCTGTTCTGTCTTCGGAAGTTGCTCCGTCTGACCATAAATATGTATAAGGAGATGTACCCCCTGATGTAGTTATACTTACGTCACCTTCACCTATACCAACGGACGGGTCACAATCGGGATTGATTGAGTTGACCGTGATCGCCAAGGGATTCGTTGGCTCACCTATTGTGACAAATTGTGTCTTCCGTTCGCAGACAATGCTTCCACCACCGCTGGCTTGAACAACAACTCTATATTGACTTAGTCCAGAGTTCGCAGGAATACCAAAGGCTTCTGCATCAGCATCAACCAGTGTACCATTACCGGGTGTGAACGTAATCGGAGTATTAACCGTGTTAACCGTTACACTTCCCAACAGGGTTAAACCGCTATCATCGTAATACAAGTCGTAACGAAACGGAGCAACGCCCCCTGTGGCCGTAACTGTAATCCGGCCATCGTTACCACCGTTACAGCTTACATCCTGACTGGAAACACTTATCGTTAAACATTGGGCTATAGCCGAATGTGATGATAATAAGATGAGTGGGAATGCTAAGGCTAAAAAATATTTGTAAAGAGTTTTCAGCATATATTATTTCCCTCCTTTTAGGTCGATGAATTCCGAAACTTTATTTCTGCACAGGAAGTCCTGCTCATTATGGAAGGCGACTTTTACTACATAACTCTTGTCTGTTGTAAGATTTTCAAACAGAAAGTTCTTCGCGTTTGAACCCGAAAACTCTTTCACTACGATTTCATTTACTCCTTCGTATTGAATCAGCTTACCCGAGAACTCTCCTGAACCGGAAACATTCACTTTAATACCGTTGCGAACAGAGGATACCTTAACTGAAGATTTGCAGGTTGATTGTGCCTGACTAACAAAGGATACTCCTATTGAAAGTAAGACAATGAAGAATAGTGAAATTCTCATTTTTTTAAGGATGAGTTGGATTAATCTATATTCTAAATATTATTCAAAAAATTATTGTAACCGTCTTTATCGAATAAAGATGCAGCTACATTACTCAGTTCAAAAAATCCGTACAGTTTAAAAAATTAACTTCCCGTAATTCGTATGTACTATTTTCTAAAAAAAATTAAAATTTCCGTTGTAGAATCTCGCTCATAACGACAGCCTTCTTCAATCCATCCGGATCTTTAAAGTCTGTTAAATACTCCTGGACCAAGTCACGGCTTTGTTGTTTCTCAAACGCCTTGAATCGTTCGTAGCTTACAACCGTGTCGTCCACCTTCATCGTTTCTTCCAGGGAAAGTTTGTTGAATGCCACACGCTTACCTTCATCGTATACATCGTAGATCTTATCCCGCTTACGATAGTCGTAGTCAACGTCTTCAAGATCTTTTTCTTCCTCTTCAATCAGATCATCGTAATCAACGTACTCCTGCTGCGGCTTCGTTGTTTCCTGCGATTTGCCTTCTGTAATTTCTTTCAGCAACTCTTCGAATGTCAACGGCCTGGGTAGTGCAGCAGTAGATGGTTTTGCAGTAGGTGGCTCAAACTTTTGAACCGGCTTCTCCGGTCCCTTCGATGGAAAATCACTCGGCTGTTCAGGCTTCTTCTTCAACCTGGTTAGCAGGTAGATGACGCCTATAATTACATACAGCCAAAACTGAAAATCCCTCATTAGAACAAATTTATGTAAAAAAATTGAAAAAAATACAGATCAGCGGTTTAGCCCGTGTACACTCAACTGAAAATTTAGGTATGATATTCCCAACGACATGCTTAAAAACAGAGCGATTAAAAAGTCTCGTCCCCTCCTCTTGCCTCGTAAACTTTTCAGCCCAACAATAATATTTTGCAGACATCGTCTTATACGATGTAAAATCTGGTTCATACAGATCTTCACATCGTGTGTATTGTAATTATAAAGCCTGGGCAATAAAATAAAATGAGTAATGACTATTAATGCGGGGGAACTTTGAATATTAGGCTTCAATATTCATCTGAAAAATCTACCTTTGCACCCGGTTTACTCAGGCTGCTTCACTAATCTATGTCATCTACTGCCAAATACATCTTTGTAACCGGGGGAGTTACGTCATCGCTGGGAAAGGGAATCATTGCTGCTTCGTTGGCGCAACTGCTTCAGGCTCGGGGATTTAAGGTCACAATTCAAAAATTCGATCCGTATATCAACATCGATCCGGGTACGCTCAATCCGTATGAACACGGTGAGTGTTACGTAACGGACGATGGTGCTGAAACTGATCTTGACCTGGGACACTACGAACGTTTTCTCAATGTTCGCACATCACAGGCCAACAACATCACCACCGGAAGAATCTATAATAACGTAATCACCAAAGAACGAAAAGGTGAATACCTGGGAAAGACCGTACAGGTTATCCCACACATTACCGATGAAATAAAACGAAACATATTCCTGCTCGGTGAGAGCGGTGAGTATGACTTTATTATAACAGAGATTGGTGGATGCGTTGGAGACATTGAGTCTCTGCCCTTCATCGAAGCGGTTCGCCAGGTGAAGTATGATCTTCCTCCGAATCACTCTATTGTTATACACCTCACGCTCATTCCATATCTGAATGCCGCGAAAGAACTGAAAACCAAGCCGACACAACACTCTGTAAAGGAGTTGCTGGAAGCCGGGATTCAGCCGGATATACTCGTTTGCCGTACCGAGATGCCGCTGCCTGTGGAGATCAGAAAAAAACTGGCGCTCTTTTGTAACGTTCACATCAATTCGGTAATCGAAGCGATGGATGCTGAGACAATCTACGATGTACCGATCCTGATGAGAAAGGAGAAACTTGACGAGCGTGTGCTTTCAAAATTGAAAGTACAATCCAAGGAAGAGCCAAACCTCGATCAGTGGAAATCTTTTCTGGGTAAATTGAAGAACCCTGTAAATGAAGTTCAGGTAGGTATAGTAGGTAAATATGTATCGCTACCCGATGCCTATAAATCTATAGCAGAAGCATTTGTACATGCGGGCACGCGTAACGATTGTAAAGTAAAAGTGAAGTGGATCTCTTCGGAAGATATCACAAAGGATTCTGTTGAAACTGTATTACGCGGACTCGATGGAATTCTGGTTGCACCCGGTTTTGGTGAACGTGGTCTGGAAGGAAAGATCGAAGCTATAAAATATGTACGCGAGAACAAGATACCGTTCTTCGGTATATGCCTCGGTATGCAGTGTTCTGTCGTGGAGTTTTCGCGAAATGTTTTGGGATTGGAAGCAAGCTCCACCGAGTTGAATCCGAAAACAAAAAATCCGGTGATCGACATGATGGAGGAGCAAAAGAAGATCACTATAAAAGGTGGTACCATGCGCCTCGGAACCTTTGCATGCAAATTGAAAAAAGGAAGTAAAGCATACGCTGCATATGGCGAGTCTTTAATAGAAGAGCGTCATCGTCATCGTTATGAATTCAACAATAAATTCCTGGAGCAAATTGAAGAAGCCGGCTTGAAGGCAACTGGTGTTAATCCTGATTCAGGTCTTGTTGAAGTTGTTGAATTGAAAGATCACCCGTGGTTTGTGGGTGTACAATACCATCCTGAACTGAAGAGCACGGTACTTAATCCACATCCTTTATTTGTAAAATTTGTGGAGGCATCGCTGGAGCACAAGAAGTCAGTAAATAAATAACAGAATTAAGAACAGAATACAATGGATAGGAACTCGGCTATCGGCCTAACTTTAATTGCAGTTTTACTGATCGGATACTTTTACTGGTTCTCTCCGCAGCAGCCTCAACCGGTTACTCCCAACGTAACGGCTACACGACCATCTGCGTCCGGGCAGAAAGACTCTGTGCAGACAACACCTGCTGTTCCCAACGACAGCGTTCTGCAGGCAACGTATGGAGATATATCGGTTGCTATGAAAGGCACCGAAGCTGCAACAGTAATTGAGACTGCCGATATCAAAGTTACTTTCAGTAATAAAGGAGGTTCAATCAAAGAACTGGAACTGAAAAAATTCCAGTCATACGATCAGAAGTTTAACAAGAACGTACACGATCCGCTGAAGTTAATATCAACTGAATCAAGTGATCTAAAGTTATTGAGCCAATACCAGGGCAGAGAGATTGATCTATACTCTTTATTCTACCAGGCTGACCAGAAGAATGTTGGCGATACAACCGTAGTAACATTTACAGCAACATTAAGTGGAGGCTCTTCCATCACTCACACCTATAAAATTCCGAAGAGCGGTTATGAGATTGCTTACTCAATTGCAAGCAAAGGTTTTGACACACAACTCACCGGTGAGAACCTGAATTTCCAATGGAACTATACAGTAAAACCACTGGAGAAAGATCTTACCGATACACGCAATAATACTACCGTTACATACTATACTGATGAAGATGGTTTCGGAGAATTACCGGCACGTTCAACCGGTATTGAGACAGAAGCTTTTGCTACACCCGTGAAATGGGTTGCCGTTAAACAAAAGTTCTTCCTCACATCATTCATTTCGAAAACGAATTTCGCAGGTGGTGAAGTGCAGTCAACGGTAAACACAAGCGACTCTTCTGTGGTAGAGAAAGCAAACATTAAACTTTCTATACCGAAGAAATCATTAGCAGACGGAACAGCCAATTTCAAGTTCTACGTTGGTCCGAATGATTACCAGGTGATCGGTGATGTATCGGAGCGATTTAAAGAAAACGTATACCTGGGTTGGAGACCGGTATACTGGATCAACAAGTTTGTAATCTTCCCCGTATTCCATTTCCTCACACAACATATAGCAAACTATGGTATCATCATCATTATACTGGTGATTCTGCTAAAGCTTGTATTGTTCCCGCTCTCCTATCGCTCATACCTGAGCATGGCTAAAATGAAAGTATTGAAGCCTGAGCTGGATGAAATCAAAGCACGTGTTGGTGAAGACATGACGAAGGTTCAACAAGAACAGATGAAACTATACCAGCAGGTTGGTGTAAACCCGATTAGCGGTTGCGTTCCTGTATTGTTGCAGATGCCTATACTCTTCGCGATGTTCTATCTCTTCCCGGCAAGTATAGAGTTGCGTCAGCAACCTTTCCTGTGGGCTGAAGATCTTTCAACATACGACTCGTTAATTCAATTACCGTTTGTAATTCCATTCGGTGTTGGCAGTCACATCAGTTTATTTACATTGATCATGACTATATCTACACTTGTCTATACCTGGCAGAACAATCAGTTGTCATCTGTACAAGGTCCGATGAAGTCGATGTCGTATATCATGCCGGTAATTTTCTTCTTCTTCCTGAACTCATTCTCGGCCGGTCTTACATTCTACTATTTTGTATCGAACCTGGTAACTTTTGCACAGCAGGCGATCATCAGACGTTTCGTAGATGAAAATAAGATTCGCGCCATCATGGAAGAAAATAAGAAAAAGAATGCAGCCGGTGGCGGTAAGAAATCCAAATTCATGACGAAGCTTGAAGAAGCGATGAAAGCGAGTGAAGAAGCACGCAAGCGTTCTGAAGACGAGAAAAAGAAGCGTAAGTAATACTTATTTATAGGTAAGTAATTTACAAACAAATCTTTATACTAAATGTATTCATGAAGAACTGTTAACAGACAATATAGAACTGTTAACTGATTGTGCAACGATTGTGGATAAACCGTTCCACGATGTTCCACGCTCACTTAAGTTTTCCCATATATTTGTGCCCGCCTGGTAAGACCCCCGGGCGGGTTTTTATTTTTTAAACGTCATTCTTAGATGGGAAAAATCATTGCGATTGCAAATCAAAAAGGCGGTGTAGGTAAAACAACTTCAGCGATCAATCTTGCAGCCAGTCTGGCGGTATTAGAAAAAAGAACGCTGCTGGTGGATGCCGATCCGCAGGCCAACTCAACTTCTGGTTTGGGGCTTAATCCGAAAGACATCACGCAGGGCATTTATGAATGCATGGTGGATGGTGTAAATCCAAAAGATGCGCTTGTAAAAAACGATCTTAAATTTTTGGATATACTACCGTCTCACATCGATCTCGTAGGTGCTGAAGTCGAGATGGTAAACATTGAACACCGTGAAGAAAAAATGCGCGATGCATTAGGCATTGTTCGTGATGAATACGACTTCATCATTATCGACTGCTCTCCTTCACTTGGTCTTATTACGATCAACGCACTGACTGCTGCGGACTCTGTTATCATTCCGGTGCAATGTGAATACTTTGCCTTGGAAGGTCTCGGAAAATTGCTGAATACAATCAAAATTATTCAGACACGTTTAAATCCCAAACTTGAAATAGAAGGCATCCTTCTGACGTTATATGATTCACGTACCAGTCTAGGAAACCAGGTAGTAGAAGAAGTGCGTACGCACTTCCAGAAGATGACGTTTAATACCATCATTCCACGGAACGTAAAGCTGAGCGAATCACCAAGCTTTGGTTTACCAGCCATCGTTCACGATGCAGAAAGTAAAGGAGCCATAAGCTACCTGAATCTGGCGCACGAAGTATTAGATAAAAACGGCATGTCTAAATGAGTACCAACAACAAGAAGAAAGCATTAGGACGCGGACTCAGTGCGCTGCTAAGCGACAGTTCTGCTGATGAGAAATTGGAAGTAGATATTCCGGTTGGTGTTTCTGTTGCAGCTGCAGCAATAACAACAGCTCCGGTTGCAACTATACCGGTGAGCGGAATAACTGAAATACCCGTTGACGAGATTGAGGTTAACCCCTTCCAGCCTCGTACGCATTTTGACCAGGAAGCGTTGCTCGAACTGGCTGAGTCTATTACCGTACACGGTATCATTCAACCTATAACCGTACGAAGGCTTACCGATCGCCAGTATCAATTGATCTCGGGTGAGAGACGTTTTCAGGCATCGAAGCTTGCGGGCTTAAAAGCTATACCGGCCTATATTCGTTCAGCCGATGACCAGCAGATGCTGGAGATGGCGTTGATCGAAAACATTCAGCGTGAAAACCTGAATGCGATAGAAATTGCGTTAAGCTATCAGCGTCTGATTACAGAATGTAGTCTGAAGCAGGAAGAACTTGGCGAGCGTGTTGGTAAAAACAGAACTACGGTTACAAACTACCTTCGTCTGTTAAAACTTCCACCGGACATTCAAATTGCTGTACGCGATAACAAGCTTTCGATGGGACAGGCACGCGCGATTATCAGCGTAGAAAATCCTGAGCAGCAACTCTATATATTCAAGAAGACGCTGGAAGAAGATCTCTCCGTTCGCCGAGTTGAAGAACTCGTGCGTGAAGTATCCGAGAAAACTGCTGTTGCAAAACCTGAAAGCGCACAAGCCAATACTCCGGCATCCAGAGAAATTTCTCAACTGCAATCCAAATTATCATCGCACTTTGGCACTCGTGTTGTAGTGAAGAGCGATGGTAAAAGAGGCGAAATCAAGATACCGTTCCTTTCAGTAGAAGATCTTAACAGAGTGCTCGACATTCTCAGGATCCGTACCGAGTAAGCACACAGGTTTAAACCTAAATTGCTTTACCCTGTTACTCGTACAGAGCGTTGCTTGTCTTGTTCCGATGTTTCGGTAACTTGTGCCTGTTTTGCCTCAAGCGGCAACATTCATGAAGAACCTGTTCGTACTTAGTGTATTTACATTTTTGCTCACCTTTCAGTTACACGCACAGAATACTGTGGTAACTGAAAGCGATAGCCTTATCGTGGAAAGCAGTCAGGATACGGTCTTGCTGAAGTCCTATGCAACGCGGTATAATCCGCGTAAGGCTTTGTTGTACGCTGCTGTACTTCCTGGTCTCGGGCAGATATATAACAAGAAGTACTGGAAGCTGCCATTGGTATACGGAGGCTTTTTCGGCACAACGTACGCGATGGTTTTCTACAACAACCTATACCGCGACTATAAACGAGAACTCTTCACCAACCTTGAACTTGGCCTTACCGGTGATTCAGATATACGATCAGGCGATGTATATACCACCAAGAATTATCGCGTAGCAGTAGACCGCGCCAAGCGAAGCCGCGACTTCTGGCTTATTATGATGGGCGCTATGTATTTACTGCAGATGGTTGACGCACACGTAGATGCTCACCTCAAGGAATTTGACTTGAATCCGCAG
>DJFR01000253.1:0-199 GCA_002432545.1 Flammeovirgaceae bacterium UBA5867
CAACAATGGTTTCAATGTGTTTCATCCGGACAGTATATTGGACAATCCTATTATACCTCCGGTGGCCATCACTGACTTTCAGCTTTTTAATAAATCTGTTTCACACCGGGACAATCCTATATTAAGGGCTCACATAGGTGAAACGCAGCAGATCAGGCTCTCGTACGATCAATCTGTTTTCTCGTTTGAATTTGCTGCG
>DJFR01000253.1:273-13370 GCA_002432545.1 Flammeovirgaceae bacterium UBA5867
CATTGTCATTACACCACCGTTCTGGTTAACATGGTGGTTTCGTGCAACGGTAGGGCTGCTGGTCGTGGGCGGAGCATTTGCATTTTACCGGGTTCGTATCAACTCGGTGAAGCGACAAAAGGATAAGCTGGAAGAGATTGTTGCCGAACGAACAGCCGAAGTCGTAGGACAGAAGGAGCAGATGGAGGAGCAAGCCCGTTTTCTTCACGTCATCAACGGTGAGCTTACGCGCCAGACAGCCGAAGCCGAAGAAGCACGTAGCGAAGCCGAGCAGGCGAATAAAGCCAAGAGTATATTTCTGGCAACCATGAGTCACGAGATACGCACGCCCATGAACGGTGTAATCGGGATGGCTTCATTGCTGGCAGAGACATCGCTTACAGCCGAGCAGTTTGAATATACCGAGACCATTCGGAGTTGTGGTGATAATTTATTAACGGTGATCAATGATATACTTGATTTCTCCAAGATAGAGTCAGGTAAAATGGAGCTTGAGCAGATATCATTTGATCTGCGCTCATGCGTGGAAAGTGTGTTGGATGTATTTGCCGGAAAGGCAGCGAAGATAGGACTTGACCTGATATACCAGATCGAACCTAACGTGCCGAACAAAATTATAGGTGACAGTGTGCGTTTGAGACAAGTGCTGATGAACCTCGTTTCGAATGCTATAAAATTTACCAGTCAGGGAGAGATTTTTGTTAGTATAGGTGTAGCCAGAGATATACCGGAGCAAGGCGGGGAGCTGTGTCTCACGTTTTCTGTTCGCGATACCGGTATCGGTATACCCGAAGATAAGCAACACCTGTTATTCAAATCTTTTGCACAGGTAGATTCTTCGACTACCCGTAAATATGGAGGCACAGGGCTGGGACTGGCCATCTGCGAAAAACTGGTGCAGTTAATGGGCGGAAGCATTTCGCTTTCCAGTAGGCCATCCGTTGGTTCGGTTTTTACCTTCACCATCATGACAACCTCAGCAGATGAAGCTTTCCAGAAATATGTATATCAGAACCCGAATGAGTGTATCGGTAAGCATGTATTGCTTGTGGATGACAATGAGACAAATCGCATGATTTTGAAAACGCAGCTTGAGCAATGGAAGCTTGTACCCGTTGTAGCAAGCTCGGCTGTACATGCATTGGACATCCTGCAAACCAATACCAGAATAGACCTGATCGTTACCGACTATCACATGCCGGTAATGGATGGTGTTGAGTTTGCAAAAATAGTAAAGAGCCAGTACCCGCGACTCCCCGTTGTATTACTTTCTTCATTGGGTACTGATAAGACAACGGAGTTATCAGAATTATTTTACCATATACTTACCAAGCCGGTACATCAGAAGCAGTTGAACGAAATTGTATTCCAGGCGCTACGGCAGGAACGCAAAGTACAGGCACGCATGGTACAAAATGACAAACAGCTTTCAGAAGATTTTGCAAAGGCGAATCCGCTCACCATCCTGATTGCAGATGATAACATGGTAAATCAAAAGCTGGCCGTAAGAGTGTTGAACAAGCTCGGCTATTCTCCTAAAGTTGTTAACAATGGTGTAGAGGTGCTCGTTGAAGTGCGTTCCAAACCATACGATGTGATCCTGATGGATGTGCAGATGCCGGAAATGGATGGTCTTGAAGCAACACGAATTCTCCGACAGGAGCTACAATGCGAGTCGTTTATTATTGCTATGACTGCCAATACCATGCAGGGCGATAAGGAACAATGTATCGATATTGGTATGGATGATTATGTAAGCAAGCCCATGCGCCTGGAAGATATACTCAAGGCGCTGGAAAGAGCTGCTGCGCATCGTATTGATAAAAATCGTGTGTGAAGTCCCGAATCTTCCGGTCAGCGTCTATAAATTTTTGCCAGTTGCAATCCTATTGCACGTGTTCATGCGTTATCTTTGAGACGTGAAGTTCAGTGCGATCATATTTGCCATATATATGCTGATGCTGGCATGTTACCCGTGCATGGACCGCGATGCCTGTGTAAATGAAACTTCATCTGATACCGCACAGGTTATGTTGGCAGATCATCATTCAAACAGTGATGCGCAGGATCATTGCTCTCCGCTTTGTATATGTTCATGCTGTGCTACATTTATTCAGCTTACGGCTTCCGTAATTGTTATACCGGTTCATATATCACACAATACACAGCTTATTGTTCCGTATCAGCAACGCGCGTTGCTCACAGGTACACATTCTATCTGGCAACCACCCAGGTTGGCCTGATTCCTTTTCAGATGACGTTCGGTCATCATTTCATATTTCTTTCTTCAGTTAAAATTTTCTGATGGAGCACCGTGACGTGCTGCGTATAGCATCGATCTATAGCTATACCGGTATAGCTGCGAATTCATCAAATACCAATCCTAATATAGTTTATGTTAGACAGGATTATTCATTACTCCATCCATAACAAGCTCGTTATTGGTTTATTTATTCTCGCGTTGATTGTATGGGGAGGATACTCACTCATGAAGTTGCCGATCGATGCTGTGCCGGATATTACCAACAACCAGGTGCAGATTATTACTACGGCACCATCACAGTCGGCACTGGATATAGAGCGACTCGTTACCTTTCCGGTAGAGCAGACTATGGCCACTATACCGGGCATCCAGGAGATACGCAGCTTCTCGCGCTTCGGCCTCTCGGTAGTAACCATTGTCTTTCACGACAACGTAGATATATACTGGGCACGACAGCAGGTAAATGAACGCATGGTGTCGGCAACCAGCCAGATACCTGCCGGTATAGGACAACCCGAGCTCGCCCCGCTAACAACCGGGCTGGGCGAAATATACCAGTATATTGTTCGGCCGAAGGAAGGATATGAATCGAAATATACCCCGATGGAGCTTCGGAATGTGCAGGACTGGATTGTGCGAAGACAACTGCTGGGCACCGTGGGCGTAGCGGATGTGGCAAGCTTTGGTGGCTATCTGAAGCAATACGAAATCGCCATCGATCCGGATAAACTTCGCAGTTACAACCTGAGCATGCAGGAAGTATTTACAGCACTTGAACAAAACAACGCGAACACCGGTGGTGCCTATATAGACAAGAAACCCAATGCCTATTTTATTCGCAGTGAAGGTCTCATTGGCTCTGAAGAAGATATAGGGAAGATCGTTATAAAGAATACCAGCAGCGGTATGCCGGTACTTATTCGCGATGTGGCAGTCGTGCAGTTTGGCCATGCGAATCGTTTTGGTGCGATGACCTATAATCACGAAGGTGAAGTGGTTGGTGCCATTGTGTTGATGCTGAAAGGTGAAAACTCCAACGCGGTTGTAAACCGTGTGAAGGCGCGTATCCAACAAATCGAAAAGACATTGCCGGAAGGACTTGAGATTGATGCTTTTCTGGACCGGAGCGAACTTGTTGACAGAACGATTGGTACGGTGGAAAAGAATCTTATCGAAGGAGCGTTGATCGTTATTGTTGTGCTTGTACTCTTCCTCGGTAATTTACGTGCGGGGCTTATTGTTGCTTCCGTTATTCCATTGGCGATGCTCTTTGCTGTGGCACTCATGTATACCTTTGGTGTATCCGGAAATTTAATGAGTCTGGGTGCTATTGATTTTGGTTTGATCGTAGATGGCGCTGTTATTATTGTGGAAGCAACCATGCATCACCTCGGGCTGCGTTCCATTACCCGGCATCTGACGCAATCTGAAATGGATGAAGAAGTATATACTTCGGCTTCAAAGATCAGGACGTCCGCAGCGTTTGGTGAGATTATCATTCTTATAGTATATCTGCCGATACTGGCATTGGTAGGTGTAGAAGGTAAAATGTTCAAGCCGATGGCGCAGACCGTAGCGTTTGCTATACTCGGTGCATTTATACTGTCCATCACTTATATACCCATGATGTCTGCACTCTTCCTGAGCAAACGCGCACGACATGAACGGAATTTGTCGGATCGCATGATGGATTTCTTTCATCACATCTATACACCTGCGCTTCGCCAGTCATTACGGTATAAAGCGATTGTTGTAATAAGTGCTATAACAATTTTTGCTGTAAGCCTGGTGTTGTTCATGAATATGGGTGGCGAATTTTTGCCAACACTGGAAGAAGGTGACTTCGCGGTTGAGACACGCGTACTCACCGGCAGCAGCTTGTCCTATACTGTGGATGCGGCACAGAAAGCATCCGAAGTTTTACTGCGTGAGTTTCCGGATGAAGTGGAAGAAGTTGTTGCCAAGATCGGATCGTCAGAGATACCAACCGATCCGATGCCAATTGAAGCGTGCGACCTGATGGTAATTCTGAAACCGAAAAATGATTGGAAGAAAGCACGAAACCGTGAAGACCTTGCCGAGAAAATGAGTGAAGCACTTGAGGTTGTACCCGGTGTTACATTCGGATTTCAGCAACCTATACAAATGCGTTTCAATGAACTGATGACAGGTGTGCGACAAGATGTAGCTGTAAAAATATTTGGTGAGGACCTTGAAACGCTGACGGACTTGTCTCAACAGGTTGCAAAAGTAGTACGCACGGTAGAGGGTGCACGCGACTTGTATGTTGAAGAAGTAACGGGCCTTCCGCAGATCGTAGTGAAAATTAACCGTGACGAAATTGCCAAGTATGGTATATCAGTAGCAACTGTTAATCAGACGATCAACACTGCATTTGCCGGGCAATCTGCAGGACTGGTATACGAAGGCGAGAAACGTTTTGATCTTGTTGTACGATTGAATACTGAACATCGTCAGCAGATCGAAGACGTACGAAATCTGTTCATCACCACACCGGGTGGAAATCAATTGCAGCTTAGTCAGCTTGCAGACGTAGAGTTCAGGATCGGTCCTAACCAGGTACAACGCGAAGATGCCAAACGCAGAATTATCGTTGGCTTTAACGTGCGTGGCCGCGATGTTGCCGGCATTGTAAAAGAGATACAGGAGAAGATAGCACAGCAGGTAGATTTACCTCCGGGATACTATACAACGTATGGCGGTCAGTTTGAAAATCTGCAGCAGGCACAAGCCAGATTATCCGTTGCAGTACCTGCCGCATTGATGCTCATCTTTATACTGCTGTTCCTTACATTCAATTCAGTAAAACAATCGCTGCTCATCTTTACCGCTATACCCATGGCAGCTATAGGCGGTGTGTTTGCTTTATTGTTACGCGCGATGCCGTTTAGTATTTCGGCCGGTGTTGGCTTCATTGCTTTATTTGGTGTAGCGGTGCTCAATGGTATAGTATTGCTGGCCGAGTTTAACCGGCTGCGGAAAGAAGGCTATACCGATCTTCACGAAATCGTGATGAAGGGGACCGCGGTGCGCTTGCGCCCGGTGTTGATGACAGCTGCGGTGGCATCACTCGGTTTTTTACCGATGGCGTTAACAACGAGTGCCGGTGCAGAAGTACAGAAGCCATTGGCAACGGTAGTGATCGGAGGTTTGATAACTTCCACGTTGCTGACCTTAATTGTACTGCCTTGTTTGTATATATACTTTGAAAATATATACTGGCGCAAACCGAAAGTTGATTCAGAAGAATAATTTATACTGTACAAGCTGACAAGTGATAAAAATATAAACAGATGAAATTGAGTGTTCTATTGATATTGATGTGTTCGTGGTTTATAACCCGGGCACAATCTGTAGCAGTTACGCTGGATGACGCCATTCAGCAGGCCTTGCAGAATAATAAAAGTATTCATGCTGCTGCGTTGGATGTTGAATACCAGCAACAGCTAAAACGTACTGCTATGGATCCTGGTAAGACCAGCATAGTATATATGCGCGGGCAGTACAACAGCTATGCGAAGGATGATAATAATATTACGGTTTCGCAAAATATACCTTTTCCAACTGTCTTTACAACACAGCGTGCGTTGCATCAGTCATTGATAAAAGGGAGTGAGCTTCGTAAAGCTGCAACTGAAAACGAACTGGTATACCAGGTGAAGCAGGTATATTATGAACTTCTTTACCTGGCGGCACACGAAGCGCTCCTGCAACGACAAGACAGTATCTATACGGTCTTTGTTAAAGCAGCAGACCTGCGTTACCGTACCGGTGAAGCGCGGTTACTGGAAAAGACAACAGCGGAGACACAGCATAGCGAAGTGCTCAATATACAGGCACAAGTACAGGCCGATATTCTGGTATACCAGAAACAGTTGCAGGTCTTGATGAACAGTGATCAGCCCGTGCAGATTGTAAGCGATCGCTTAGCAGAGCGAACCCTGGAATTAGCAGTGGACAGTTCTTCGGTTCAGTCCAATCCTGAACTGGTATACTCTAAACAACAGACGCAGGTGTCAACACATGAACGTAAAGTTGCCGGTGCGCGCTTTTTGCCAGATATAACATTGGGCTATTTTAACCAGACACTCATTGGTACACCGGCAAATGCAAGCGGAGAGCTGGCTACAAAGAGTGATCGCTTTCAGGGTTTTGAAGTTGGTCTGGCCATACCGTTGTGGTTTGGGCCGCAAGCTGCCAAAGTGAAAGCAGCTTCCATTCAACAAAAGAAAGTACAGGCAGAATACGAACACTTGCAAAATCGTACGCAGGCACAATGGCAACAGGCGGTGCAGCAGTATGCCAAAAACCGGAATACCGTGAACTACTATAAAACCTCTGCGGTAAAAAATGCCGGGCTCATGCTGAAGCAGGCAGATATAGCGTTCCGAAACGGGGAGATCGGGTATACTGAATACTGGCTTGCCATACGCAATGCCATGCAATTACAGGAGAATTATCTCAATGCTCTGAACGCCCTGAATCAATCTGTAGTAACTCTCGAGTTTTTGGCAGGTGTTAAGTAACGTGGATTATATACTATACATGAATCACTTTATATTTAAATGAACATGAATTTTCTGAAATATATATTTATACCGATGATGGTGTGTGCATTACTTCTTTCCTGCAAGGGCAAAGAGGAAGCACCGGAAGCTGAAGACCATCATGATGAAGAAGCCAGTACAGTAGAGTTGACAGATGCGCAAATCAAGACTGCCGGTATTGAACTTGGTAAAATTGAACCGCGACAGATCAGTGGTACTATTAAAGTAAATGGCGTGCTGGATGTTCCGCCCCAGCAACTTGTGAGTATATCTGTACCGCTGGGTGGTTTTTTGAAAAGTACCACGTTACTTCAGGGATCACGCGTGCAAAAAGGACAATTGATTGCTGTTATCGAGAACCCGGAATATATACAGATGCAGCAGGATTACCTGGAAGCGGTGAACCAGTTTGAATTTGCAAAAGCAGATTACGAGCGACAGCAGGAGCTGGCCAAAGAAAACGTGAACGCCCAGAAAACATTGCAGCAGGCTAAATCAACTTATCAAAGCTGGGTGGCAAAACGCAACGGTCTTTTGGCAAAGCTCAAACTGATACATGTAAACCTGGAGGAAGTTGAGAAGGGAAATATAACCAGCACCGGCAATGTATACTCCCCGATAAGCGGCTACGTTACAGAAGTAAATGTAAACATCGGCAAGTTTGTAGCACCCTCGGATGTACTTTTTGAAATTGTGGACACCGAGCATTTGCATGCAGAGCTAACGGTATTTGAAAAAGACGTTCTGAAATTAAGAATAGGACAACGCGTCCGGTTTACACTTGCCAATGAGTCGGAAGACCGGCTTGCCACAGTATATTTGATTGGTCGCGAAATAAATGCCGATCGCAGTGTGCGCATTCATTGCCATATTGATAAAGAAGATAAAGAATTACTGCCGGGCATGTATCTCAAGGCAAACGTTGAAACCGGTGGAGCGAAAGTACCTGCATTGCCCAACGAAGCCGTTATTGATTACCAGGGCAGGAAGTATATATTTATACCGGTGGAAGGCGAGGCACACGAACATCATCCTGAAGAGAAACATGAGAAAGAAGAAGGTACTCACTTTGGTATGGTTGAGATCCAGATAGGCAACAGTGAATTGGGCTTCACCGAAGTTATACTCCCGGATACCCTCAACGATAGTATAGATGTAGTGGTGAAAGGTGCCTATTCAATTTTGTCGAAGATCAAGAATAGTGAAGAAGAAGGCGGGCACGCACATTGAGTACTCGCGTCTCAGATCTATAGCTTGGCGGAGATCTTTTTCAAATCGATACCTTTTCCGATAACTGGTTTAAAGATGTCGCCCACCTCTTTGATGCGGTCTATCGCATTGAAGATGGTGAAGTCAGTCATCTTTAAACCTTTCTTCACTTCGTCCCAATGTAACGGCATCGATACGGTTGCTCCTTTTTTCGGACGAAGGGAGTACGGTGCCGCGAGCGTTGCCTTGGGACGATTCTGCAGAAAGTCAATATACATCTTGCCGTTACGGTTAGACACGATGCGTTCAATGCTGGTATACTTCGGAATCTCGCGATGGACAAGCGTTGCGATCACACGGCCAAATTCCTTCGACTGCTCATAAGTATACTGTGCACCCAAAGGTATATAGATGTGGAGTCCGGTGGAACCACTGGTTTTACAATAGGAGGGAACCTTTATACTGTCCAATACCTGCTTGGTTACTCGTGCAGCTTCAATTACCTGGTCGAATGAATTTTTATCCGGATCGAGATCGATAATGCACCAGTCGGGATGGTCGGGTTTTTGAATGCGACTGCTCCACGGATTCAACTCGATACAACCCATGGATGCCATTAGCAGAATACTGGCTTCTTCCTGTACCACCAGGAAATGCTTATCAACATCTTCTTCATCACTGCTATGGTATAAATACGTGTCTACCCAGTCGGGCACTTTACCGGTAACATCTTTCTGGTAAAAGCTTTTGCCATGTATACCATTCGGAAAACGGTTCAGGGATTGGGGACGATCCTTTAGATAGGGCAATATATAGGGCGCAACCTGGTAGTAGTAGTTAAGCATATCGCGCTTGCTTACACCTTCATCAGGCCAGTATAATTTGCTGAGGTTGGTAAATTTTATACTATGCCCATCGATGTCGCGTACCTGTGTCTCATCAGTGGGGTTCAGTAATGTTTTGCGAGATTTTTTACCCGCAGGGCGGATGATTTTCTTTTCACGCAATACATGCTTTTCATCTACTATAGTTTCTACCGGTGTCTCATTTTCGAGTGCTACTTCACGCGCTGTTTTATCCATCCGCATACCTTCAAAGGAAGGGTGACGCATTACGCCATCACTGGTCATTTCGTTAAAGCTTACTTCGCATACCAGCGCAGGTTTCAACCATACGGCTACTGCTTCCGGGGGATTCGGACGGAAACGTGACGGTTTATTAATATCCGGTACGGTCTCAAAAGGTGATTGCGGAATGACAAGTGGCTTGAATTGTGCCAGCATCTCTTTCTGCTTTTTGTCATTGAAGCCGGTGCCGATCTTTCCGGTATAGATCAGTTTTTTGTTTTTATAGACACCTACCAGCAATGAACTGAAGGGTTTGCTTGAACCTTTGTTGATGGTATAGCCACCGATTACAACCTCCTGCCGTTTATTGGCTTTGATCTTCAGCCAGTCCGTTGTACGTTCTCCGGGTAAGTATGGACTGTCGCTTCGTTTTGCAATGATGCCTTCGAGGCCCAGCTGCTGAGCCAGTGGCAGAAATTCAGAACCCGTAGTTTCAAAATTTTCACTCAGCCGGATAACGCCTTCATTCGGAATGATTTGTTTGAGTATAGCTCTTCGCTCTACAAGGGGCAGTGGTGTGAGATCTTTGCCGTTCAGCCAGAGTAAATCAAATATATAGTATATGAGGTCGCCATCCGCTTCGCTTCGCCAGTTTTGTAATGCACCGAAATCAGCATGGCCATCATCGTTCAGCACGACAATCTCTCCGTCAAGAATGGCATTTATATTCCAGTTCTGAACCGCTTCATATATAGGATAAAACTTCTGATTGAACGATTTATCATTCCGGGATTTTAACTCTGTTAGCTCCTCATTGCGAAATGCCAACGCTCGGTAGCCATCCCACTTGATTTCGTATATCCAGCCGGGCTCATCGTGTGGTTTATCTACGAGCGTTGCCAGCATCGGACTTACGGTTACGGGAAAGGATATATCTTTCGCCTGGCTTAATGCTTTGGTATCAAGTTTTTTTTTACGTACTGCGGTTTTCCTGGCCGGTGCTTTTTTGGCTGTGGCGGGAGCCAGCGCTTTTNNGCGCTTTTGTTCTTGATTGACGTTTAACCGGTTTTCGACCTTCGGCATCCATCCGTGTTTTTAATTGCTCAACCGTTTTTTTTGAGACAACAGATTTATCTTTCAACAGTATATCTTCTGTCGATGCATATTTATCATTGATCTTCATGAGCAGCCAGGAGTTCTCTCCGCGACCCGGTGCCTTTACCAAAGCAAATGCACCTTTTAGTTTTTTGCCGTGCAGTATAAATTTAAGTTTACCCTGATGAAGTTGATGACGCAGGGCTTTGTCGTTCGTATATTTATCAGACGAGCTTTCATCTACCGGTTCATACCAGCCTTCATCCCATACAATGACAGCCCCGGCTCCATAGTTACCGGCAGGAATTATACCTTCGAATGTGCGATAGTCATACGGATGATCTTCAACCATCATCGCTAATCGTTTTACCTTCGGCTCAAGCGATGGTCCTTTGGGTACAGCCCAGCTTTTTAATACACCGTCCATCTCCAGTCTGAAATCATAATGCAGGTGAGATGCAGCATGCTTCTGTACAACAAACTTCAGTGATTTCTTGTCGCTCTTTCCACCAACAGGTTCCGGTGTCTCCGTGAATGAGCGCTTCTTTTTGTATTGGACAAGACTCATATGAATCAATTTTTAAGGAGAAGGTAAAATTCATGCCATCGATGTATATACTGGTAAGCTATAGATGCATAAACATGTTTTGGATGTTGCCGTCATACAGCGTATACAGGGAACGATTTTTTTTGAAACCTGATGAGCTGGCTGTGTTGGTATTGTTCACGTTATAAATGCAAAGATGTATGGATACTTCGAGTACCGATAGATTGCTTGATACAATTGTAGACGATATGGCGTATGCTGCTGCTATCGTTGATGATCTGCACGAACGGGGATACGACAACAACTTTGAGTTGTCAGGCAATAGGCTGATCTGCCTGCAGAGCCAGGAATGTTATGCACCCCGTGATTTTTGGGTGGATGAGATTTATAGGTTCGACCACGATCGCATAGGCCTGCGCGGGTATTTTGTATATGCTTTGCGAGAGCCGGTCAGTGATTTGATGGGGATTTTTATAGCGCGACTCGTTGAAGACTTTCACCTGTAGCCGGTATAGATACAGTATATTTGGATATGTACCCCACTGGTATAGCGTGCCTCATACTGTGAATTGAGCCTATACTAATTCATTCTATTGTCCACGAGGTTCCTCACCCCGGTCTTCCTGCATGCGTTCTGTGCAGGCACAATTTTATTGCATCCTTTCGGTAAAGCCCCCTCTTTATGAAAAAACTTATTGGACTCTTGTCAGCCATGCTCGTGGTAAGTATGGCTACAGTGTACGCGCAACACGGCCTGGATTCCGCACGCACCAGCACAGCCTGGGTGCAGGCAGAAGTCGATGTAGCGTCAAGATCACACGAACTGGAAGCTCGGTCAGAGAATTTGGAATCAAGACCATCAGATCTGGAGTCTCGAGCACGCTACGCACCCAAAGACTACCAGGCTATAGAATCGTGGGATATACCGGCAGCGCTCCGCAGTACCTTGCAAGGGTATCGATACAGAGGCTGGAAGGAAATCGGTACATTTTATAAAAGCTCTTTTAACAGGGGATATATACTTACTATGGGGACAGACAACAACGCTAAAAAATTCTATTTTGATCGAAACGGAAATCCGACCAATACCCAGTCCGTTGTGCGATCTCATCAATAACGATATATACTTTGCAACACACGCAGACAGGCCGGGCTTTCAGCATCCGGCCTGTCGTTTTTCAGGACTTGAGCGTTATCCCAAAAAGGTATTTAGTCTTCTCTGAAATGGAATAATCACCCATTAACAGGTATTAAATTACTGTTAAAACCTATGAAATTAGGGGTTTAAACATTATGTTTGAATACTCCGGGAGCCCATCTCGATCCGTTTAACGATTTGACAGTCACCAACTAAAGCAGTAACTGCAGTTGTTTTCAGACAATGGCTGAAAAAGCTTGTCTGTGCAGGAGCGCTGTGGAATAGTTATTGGATAAAGTGGCTCGCCCTGAAGCTCTTGTTAGATCTCCACCCCCAAAAAGATTTATAAGTGCGCTCCGGTATGGATTTCAATACATCATACTTGAATTACAATGTTAAGACACTTTACCGCACGAGCCTTTTTTTTAGTCTTGTTCACAACGATAGCGCTAGGCGCAGAAGCTGTTACATTATATACCTATACCAATGGTGGAAGCAGCGGTCAATGGAACGTGGCCGCCACCTGGACAACCGATCCTTCCGGGGTAACACTCACGGGAAGTGCAGTGCCGGGCAATAACGACATCGTACACATCCTGAACGGATTTACAGTAACGCTCGCGGCTAACGTAACTACCAACGGCCTTACCATCAACATTCACAACGGGGGTACACTTAACCTCGCCACATTTACGATGAATACCATCAGTAACCTTACCGGCTCGGGGACACTCCGGATAAGGGCAGGTTATTTTCCATCAATCACCACCAATAGTTTTTTGTCCAATTATGCTTCCGGTGCTACGGTGGAGTTTTACGATTTCAACGGTACATTACCGGTTTCTATAAATTATCCCAACCTTACGTTTACCAACACAACAGCCAGTAATTATAGCATTGCTTTTTCAAATGCATCAGCCTATAGCTTTACGGTATATGGAAATCTTGTTACGCGCACAACCGGTACGGGTACGTTGTCTGTACTGATGGGTACACAGATCACCAATGTCATTAACCTTTCGGTTAATGGTAATGTTACTATTGGGGCCAACACAACGCTCGGGGTAGGCGCATTCAATGCCATTCACAACATTACGCTGAATGGTAACATGACGAATAACGGTACTGTGGATCTCAGCAACACGGTGCAGTATACAGCCTCTGCCAATGGAGCGGCCAACACTACATTTACAGGTGCAACGGATAATAC
>DJFR01000253.1:13507-16958 GCA_002432545.1 Flammeovirgaceae bacterium UBA5867
TCCAACTACGATATAGGCTCATCATCACAAAGTCCAATGTTGTGGATTGATGGTGCTACGGTAAATACCAATGGTGCTGCACTGGTAGTATATGGAAAGATTCGAATTACAGCCGGCAGTTTTACGAGTGTTGGCGGACAGGGAACTGTAATCCGTGAAGAAGGACAGTATATCATTGAAGGCGGTACATTTACCACAGAGAAATTCAGACCTTCTACCACCGCCACAACACACCGCGGTTCATTCACCATGACGGGCGGTATATTTAATGCGAGCGGTACGACAGCTTCTGATTCGCGTTATGCACGATTTTCATTGCCGTTCCCGGAGCAGGTATTTATAATGTCGGGAGGTACGATCAATGTCAGTAATCCGGAAGCATCAACGTCTTCGGGAGATGCCGCATACGGAGGAATTCATATAGGATGTAATGCATCTAACTACAACGTAACAGGCGGAGCGGTGAATGCTATACTTTCAGGTACTGCTGCTTTTTTTAATATAGTATCGGTTGCTCCCTTCTGGGACTTTAACATCACACGAACCGGTGGTACACCTACTACGGTGCGACTGGCGGGTATCGGTAGCGTTGGCGGAACGGTTACAACGGCTCAGCCGCTGGTTGTACTCAATGACTTTACAATCAGTGGTACCAACACACCGGTTTTCAATGCGAACGGATTGAATGTTACGGTAGGTGGTGACTTTACAATCAACAGTGGCGGCACCTATACACCGAACGCGAACACAACTACTTTTAATGGTGGAACAGATCAGTTGTTTGCAAATGACGGAACAATTACCTCCGGACTATATAATCTCACGGTAGATAAATCTGCCGGTACACTAACGCTGAGTGGTTCGGCCACAACTTATACCGTTACGCAAATGCTAACGCTGATGGGCGGTATCCTTAACGATGGTGGAAAGACACTGCAGGTAACGGGTAATATTTATAACGAAGCAAGCCACACCGGAACAGGAAGTATTACCCTTGCCGGAAGTACAACACAAACTATCGCGGGTGATGGTACCGGTATATTTGGAAATCTTACTCTGAACAATGCGAGTGTGCCGGGTGTAACGGCAACATCCGATCTTACTGTGAGTGGTATACTTACACTGGCGGGTACCAGTAACAGTTTGTTTGATATAGCGCACTATCTCTTGTCGCTTACGTCTACTTCAGCAACTGCGCTTACTACAACGGGTAACGGATTCAGCGATGCAAAAATGATTCGCACGTCCGGCTATCAGTCTGATCGCGGTGTTCAGAAAACATACGGTAACACAGCTGCTTTTACATACGCTTTTGGTGTAGGCAGCAATTATACTCCGGCTGTTATACAGCTCACGGCTGCACCCAGTGTTTACGGTACGATTACTGCGCGTCCGGTTAATTCAAGACATCAGTTTATTGTAGCAGGAAATTCAAATAACCTCACCTGGTATTGGAAGGTGGTGAGTTCCGGCTTTGTTGGTGTTGGCGCAACGGGCGTTACGCATAGCTATCGCTATGTAGAGTCAAGTGTATCTCCGGCCGGTGACGATGCGAATTATATACCGGCACGCTATAATCCCACCAATTGGACAGTGCTTAACAATGTCTCATTTGTAAATGAGACAACCAATGTTATATCCTTTTCTAACGTAAGCTATATTGATGGTGATTTCACAGCGGGTATACCGGCATCTTTTGGTACGGTAAAAATATTCTATAGTAAACGAAGTGGTAATTGGGACAATACCGGTGCGGGAACAACACCGTGGTCAAACGTAAGTCATACCGGACCGGATGCTACAACGATACCGGGTGATGGTGACCAGGTATTCATCGGTGATGGTGTAACGTACAATCACACGATTACCATTACATCCAATAACCGTTCATCGGGTGGACTTGAGATCAATNNGGCAGTGGCCTTCTGCGTATATCATCAGCTGCAGCCACAGCAGAATTTCCGGCTGGCGACTTTGGTAATTTTATACGCGCGAATGGTGGCACGGTAGAGTATTATACAACGGGTACACAGGATTTTACAATCCCGGTCAGTTCAAGTGTGCCGACAAGTTTGCCATTGATCTCCTATAAGAACCTGGTACTTAAACCGGCAACCGGCAGATATATAGCGATGCCAAACCAGGATGAGCGCATCTATGGAAATATATCTATACAAGGTGCATCGTCTACTGGTATAGCACAGTTGAATGCAGCAGCATCGCGCACCCTTACGGTGAATGGCAATGTGATTGTAACGAGCGGTAATCTTCAGTTTATGAATGGTACCGCACAGACTATAGAAGTAGATGGCAACGTAACCATTAGTTCGGGCGCTGTTGTTAACCTGGCAGGCAGTGGTGCAGCCGCAGTCAATACACTTTCCATTGAAGGTAATCTTATCAACAACGGTACACTCGATCTGTCGAATACAGCTTCGTATGTGTGTAACACTATATTTACTGGTACAGCCAATACATCTATAACGGGAACCGGATCAGTTACAGACTTTAATATACTGACCGTATCCAAAGGTACTTCCCAAACACCGGTGCTGGATGTAAATGCCTCTGCCTTTACATTATCGGGAGCAACACTTCCGCTGGTTTTAAATTATGGTACATTCCGGCTGTCCAGTGTGCAGACGGTAACCATTGCCACGAACGCAGACTTCTCTATACCCTCAACGGCCAGGCTATCTGCCAATGGTGGAACATTGCAAACAACCGGTGGAGATGGCAACGATCTCTTACTGGCAGGAACACTCGAGATCCTGAACGGAACCGTAAATATAGGAACGACTGCCAACGCAAACGCGATTGAGTACGCAGCTACCGGGCAACCAACCATTAATGCTTCCGGTGGAACGCTGAATGTGAAGTCGCAGATCAGACGATCTTTTGCAAGTTCACAAGGTGCATTGATCTATAATCAGTCGGGTGCCAGTACGGTAGCCGTTGGTATAGCCGATGCATCGGTAACAACACGCGGTGTATTTGAAATATTAAACACCGGAAGTTCATCTACAATGTCCGGTGGAACGTTACAGATCGTTCGTACTTCGGGCAGTACATCTATAGCCGATCTGTACCTGCAACCTTCATCGTATTCCGTATCGGGCGGAACGATAGAGATTGGTACCGGGGCTACGTCACAAACTATAGATATCAACTCGATCATACCGGTTTACAACGTAACGGTTACGGGCACAACAAATATAGCGCGACTGGAGTATAATCCACTTACACTATACGGTTCACTTTCCATTGGTAGCGGAAATATATTCAACGCCAATGCACTGAATGTATCTATAGCGGGTAATTTTGTCAATGCGAACGCAACCAGTTCGGTCGGAACAACCGTAGGAGGTTACCAGGCAGGATCAGTTTCGCAAACGACAACGCTGAATGGTTCATCATCCAATCAAACCATTACCGGCACAAGTGGCAACCT
>DJFR01000253.1:17030-17654 GCA_002432545.1 Flammeovirgaceae bacterium UBA5867
TACATCCGGAGGAAGTATAACCCTGGCGGGAACTTCTGCGCAGACAATCACGGGTAATGGCTCGGGTAAATTTGGTGATGTTATTCTGAACAATACATCAGGTGCAGTATTCGGAGCAAACCAGGAAATTACCGGAACACTTACGTTTACCAATGGAGCACTTACTATCGGATCGTACGGACTCGTTTTGTCCAATACAAGTCTTACGTCAATTATTAACGCAACGACTGCTAAATATATCATTACTTCCGGAAGACTTTCCGATGGTGGTATTACCAAAGCATTTTCTGGTTCACTGGCAAGTGCAAACTTTATCTTTCCGATTGGTGTAAGCGGTAAATATACTCAGGCCGACTATACCATATCTACCGGAACAACCGGGGGCAGTATTACGATTAAACCGGTTAACAGCAAGCATCCCAGTGCTACCGGTTCCGGTACATCGTACATTAACTATTACTGGAGTGTAAGCCATACGATTGTAAACTTAACAGCGCTTACGCATAAATATACCTATGTAGCAGCAGATCAATCCGGAACGCCTGCGAATTACCGCGATGCACGTTTCAGCGGGGGAGCCTGGACCATTGGTGTAACAGCCGGAAACCCGAATACAGGAACGCG
>DJFR01000253.1:17664-18684 GCA_002432545.1 Flammeovirgaceae bacterium UBA5867
ACGGCATTTGTTAACCCGACAACCTATACCAGTATTGCATCGGGTAACTGGGAGTCAGACGGAGCTGTGTGGGATATAGATCCGCCCGGAACAAATATAGGTCCTCCGGCTGGTTCGTTCGTGATCATTAGTGAAGGGCATACGGTAACGGTTGTTTCCAATACCAAACGCATGGCGACATTGGAAGTGCGCGGCAGACTTCATATAGGCACTACAACCGGACACGATTTTGGTACGGTAAGTACCAGCGGTGCCGGTGCACGTACCATCCAGATAAAATCATCAACTTTCCCTACAGGTAATTTTACAAACTTCACCGCTGCGAATGGCGGTACGGTTGAATATGACGGAGCCCTTACGTTACCGACACAATCAATCTATAATAATATAGCCTTCACCAGTACCGGTACAAAAACATTGTCCAATGTAGATCTTACAATCAACGGTAACTTAACAGTTGATGCTGGTACCGTTACAAATGCTGTAAGCAACCGTGATATAACATTGGCAAGTACTACTGGTGATTTTACAAACCGTGGTGCATTCTTAACCGGTACCGGTACCATTATCGTAGGAAGAAATTTTATCAACACCGGGGCGAGCGCTTCGTTTACTGCGGGCAGCGGTATGGGAGGATTACGAGTTGCCGGTAATTTTACAAACAGCGCCGATGCTATATTTACTGCAGGTACAGATAGTCTCGGAGTACGTGGTACATTAACAAACAGCGCGACCTTTACAGCTGGTGTCGGTGCGATTTGTGTAACCGGAAATCTGAATAATACCGGTGGTACATTTACGGCCGGTTCCGGAATTGTATCGATAACCGGATCGCTTACCAACAATGCTGTTTATACGGCAGGCCCGGGAGCTACAACGGTGCGCGGTTCCTATACCAACACAGGCGTTGGCGCAGTGCACCATGCGAATGCCAATGCATTAACCGTTACCGGTTCGTTTACCAATACCGTGAGCGCGATCTTCAATGCGGGTAGTGGGTCCGTTGCAGTAGGTGGAAAC
>DJFR01000269.1:0-8760 GCA_002432545.1 Flammeovirgaceae bacterium UBA5867
AATCTCCTTTAATCACCTGTACCCAGCTTTTGCAGGTAGCGTGATTCTGAACGGTTACTTCAAAGAAATATACACCTGATGCCAGGCCTTCGGCTGTCCAATCGTTTTTGTAATCGGTGCTTTCGTATACTTTACTTCCCCACCGGTTATAGATTACTACCGAAGTTGTAAAACCAAAATCAAGTGGCGTGGCTCCTTTTGCTTTGCCGTACTGAATGAAGAGTGACTGATTCAAATCATCGCCATTACCGGGTGTTATCACGTTTGGTATCTTCAAAGTATATACGGGTATAGTCTGCACATCCTCCGTTATGCATACACTGTTGCCAATGGTTCTTACAGCCACCAGTTTTATAGTATAGGTACCATCATTCTCATATTCATGCGCTGCCTCCGGCTCATCGGATGTAGTGCCATCGCCAAAATCAAAGAACAGGTGATCTGTACCCTCCAGGCTATCCGTCAGGTTTGTAAAGCGAATGATGGGGAGTGTAAAACAATTCTCTTCCCGGAACATTTCAAACTCCGGGGCAACCACCGGGATTACATTGATCTGCACCGTATCACGATGTATGCAACCATTTGCTTCAGTTACACGGATATAGTATATCGTTGTATCAGCAGGTTTTACTACAGGTGTGGGTGCGTTCGACTGAAACGATCCGTCAGCACTAGTCCAGTTATATATAGCGCCACCACTTGCCTTGAGTGTATATTCATTTCCCTTGCATAAATTATCATCACCCTGAATAGTTGCTTCAGCATTGAATACATCTACAATGGCAGACACCGAGTCTTTTACTTTACAGGTGCCCGGATCGATGGCTTTGAGCCACACGGTATAGCGCCCTGTATTTTTATAGGCGTGCACGATCATGGAAGTATCCGTCTTTGTGATTACCGTTCCATCACCCAACTTCCATTCAAACACTTCGCCACCGGTACTCAGGTTTTGAAACACGATCTTATCCGGCAAGCAAACTTTGTTTAACCCCGGCATATCAAGTTGTACCGAGTTGGTTTGCAGTCGGGCCTTGAGTGATGAAAGATCAAACTTAAACGCTGCGTTGTTACAATTGAGACTTCGGTTGGTACGCGACCATGCTTTTGGCGTTGTCGGAAAATCAGAATACGGGCCACCGCACCCCGAACATACGGCATGGTATACAATGCCATTTTTATCGAAGCGACTTGTGCCGCCATCCACGTGCGTCTGCGAGCGATCGCCCCCTAAAAATGTTCCGTATAAAAATTCAGTGGCATCATCCGTTAATACTATAAAGTAAAAGTCATTACCGGTTGTCTGCGCCTGCAACGCATCACTGGTAACCCGCATACCCGCAGTACTGCTGAGTGTCCAATGATCCTGATTTAACGAACCACCCCATCCCGACATATATAGATTGTTACACTCGTTTACCAGGAAAGCGGTTGGCGATATATCGGGCATACCGCGACCGGATCCAAATACAGTAGAGAACTGCAATTGTTTCAGCTTACTGTCAAACTTCTGTACAAACTGTCCACTGTTTGGGTTACGATATACATTGGCCGGAGTAATGGGCATCTTACCGGCTGTCTGTCCATATACATATACCTCACCGGCTTCGTTCAGATCCAGGAAGTATATCTGGTCAAAAAAAGTTGTACCGGTATAGGTGGCGTGATATATAGTATCACCCAGGGAACCGACTTTGGCAATCCATCCGTCTGCATCACCCGCCAGTTTGTTCTGATAGATCGATGCTGTTACCGGAAAATTACCGCTGGCCGTCCCTCCTGCTATATAAATATTATTGTCGGCATCGAGCTTTAGTGTATGGGCTGCATCTTCCTTATCGCCACCCAAAAAAAGCGAGAAGTTCATCTGGCTGAGATTTGCATTGAAGCGTAATAGTATAGCATCGGTAACACCACCGTTATAGGAAGTATCTTTACTCACTACCTTTGGAAAGTCTTTGGATGCCGTTACCGAGCTGATGTATATATTTCCCTGCGCATCGGCAATCACATCGCCACGCAGTTCATCACCGTAGTTTTTGGTTAATATACTGTTGGCAGGATTCAACCCATCATTATCTGTGCCACCGGCAAAGGTTGAGGCCAGTAACTTTGTACCATCTTTGCTGATGCGCGCAATCACAATATCCGAACCATTGAAATACGTAACGACATGCGATACAGGAGTTCCGAAATTAAACGTTCGGTCGAATGCATTCGGAGTGGTTGGAAAGTCTGGCGAACTGGTGGTGCCGAGCACGATCAGTTCCTCATTCGCATTCATCACCAGACTGTGTGGTGATTCAGAATCATCACCTCCCAGGTAAGAGGCATATAGTAATTTACTTCCGGAAGAATCATACTTCAATATACCGATGTCATACAAACCGCCATAGGTAGTTTGAAACGCGCCTCCGGTTGCCGGAAATGTTCCGCTGAAGTTACCGTTCACAAACTGATTGGTTACACCGGCAGAGTATAGATTTCCTTTTTCACCCGGGGTTGCTGTGCTTCCCCAGTTATCGGCAGTAGAACCGGAGTAGGTAGAGAAGATCAGCAACGGATCGATAACAAGTTCATAACACGAATCATACCCTTGCGGGAAGCTGAAAGAAACGCGCTTGCCATCCAGACTATATTCACAGGCAACCATTACTTTTCGTCCATCAATAAACTGCCACGCTACCGGTTTCTTTTCAATAATGGAACCCAACGGAGTGGCTACAGTCAGGTCGCCCTGCACAAGCCGCAGGTCAGCTCCGCTATAGTCAATCGTGATCTGCGATGGATCGCCCTGCGGAGCTACTACAAAATCATACTTTACATTTTCTCCGGAAGAGTATACTTTCAAATCAATACCCGTGTAGAAGGATGGGTATATGAATCCCTGGTATGCATACGCCTGCGATGCCCATTGACAGGTATCACTGCCTATAAAGTAATTATAGTATTCGGATGATCGCCCAAACGGAAGCGGCTGAACGTGAGTATTCGCCCCGGCAAAATTTACATGAATGGCGTGGCCGGTGATGGCATCATCGATCAGGTCGGCTTCATTGAGAAGATGCGGATGATGCGAGCGCTCGTGTATGCGCTGGATCTTCTCTCCATCGAGTATATAATACACAAACTTTCCCGGTTCCACCTGCATGGTTACACCCTGTACATGTGCTGAGAATTGTATGGATGCAGCCCATTGATTCTTGTTCTCAATAAACTTTACGGCCGGTACGGGATCGGTAGCCAGCGCAAGGTGTGCCGAAAAAAATAACCAGGACAGGAAGAGTCTCATGATCCGTGAAATAGTCAAATCAATTTAATGAATACGAAATACCTGGCTCTGGCACGTAAGGTAAGAGTTAATCCGGAGATGTAAAACAATGAAAACATAACTTTGATTGGGTTATATATGACATCTCAAAATCTTCGAAGCAAGGCTGCCTCTTTTTTCTTCAGCCGCTATTCGCACGATCAACGCCATTCATTCTTTACATTACCACACGAACTGATTCATCACAAGCATCGATCAATTCTAAAAGAAAGTGCTGATAGCAATGCTTCCAAAAACAAATAAGTATCAACTTTTCATATAACGTAAGCACGGCCCTATATCTTATGAACACGCTGCAATCGTTTACAGCTATAGTTTGTGTTCAGAACCATTCTATATATTAAATATTTTAGGAGTTAGAACACTCATAATTAAAAAATCATCCTTAATCTTGCGGCTCCTAATCTTAACCGCGCTATACATATATAGGTAATTAAATTTTTCTACCCATGAATTAGCTCTGTTCTATCAAGCAAAAAAAATCCCGCCCCAGGTGAATTCTACCTGAAGTAACTATATCTGTTTCTCTTTTTATTCCTTATTACCATTGAAAAAAATAATTGGCGTTCTCATGGCCATCATGGGAACTTTTTGTGTCCACGGACAAAGTAAACTTGGAAATTTTTACGTGACGTGGGGCTATCATCGCGATCAGTATACGCGCAGTACGATTCACTTCAAAGACACGCAGACTGACAACTATAATTTTACATTGGAGAAAGCGAAGGCCCGTGACAAGCCGGACTTCCATGACTTCTTCAACACACCGCTTACCGTACCACAATATGTTATCAATATAGGGTACTTCTTTGCAAAGAAACCGGAGTGGGGAATCGAGGTAAGCTGGGATCATCTGAAGTATGTAGTTACCGATAACCAGGTGATGCATTTGAAAGGCGAGATCAGGGGTAAGTCGTATGACCTGGATACACTGGTAACACCTGCGTTTGTACACCTCGAGCATACCAATGGCAATAATTACCTTATGGTTAGCGCGGTGCGAAGAATACGCTTGCTGCAGGAGACGCATTTTAAAAATCACCTGAGTGTGCTGGTGAAAGCCGGTGCCGGTGGACTTGTGCCGAAAACAGATTCGTACATTATGGGCAATCACAACGATGGTCCGTTTCGGTTGAGTGGTTTTGTTGTTGGCTCGAGTGTGGCGCTTCGTTATGATATATTCCGCTATGTATATGTGGAAGGAAGTGTAAAAGGTGCTTTCGCAGATTATACTTCTGCGAAACTATACGAGCAGGGTCGCGCACGCCATACGTTCTTCTCGGCACAGTATATATGGTCGGCCGGTATAAATATACCTTTCCATGGTTAGTGCTGCATAAATAAGAAGTGTCTGACCGACAGAATGCCGTTCCTTTCCGGAGCGGCATTTTTTGTTTTCGGAGCCAACCCGAAAAAAAGCTGTATACTTGANNGTTGCGATTGCGGTAAAGGTACTTGTATTCAAGACGCCTTCGCACGAAGCCCTGATGCAACAAACGGCCAGCGACCTGAATAAATCATGCCCGGTGATGATCGACCCGGAAACGCGACTTGATAATGTAACACTGCCAGCCGCACGCATCTTTCAGTATAATTATACCCTGGTGAACCTGGAGAAAGCTTCGGTTGATATTGAAGATCTGAAGAACTTTCTGACGCCTACCATCGTGGAAAATGTAAAGACGAGTCCACAGCTACAGCTCTTTCGTGAACAGAATACTACACTCGCCTATCACTATGCTGATAAGGACGGAATCTTCTTATTTGAAATTACAGTAACCCCCGCTCTCTATAATACAAAACCGTAATGCAGACTATATTTCAACTCGCACTGGTCGTTAATGACTATGATGAAGCGATTCGATTCTATACGCAAATCTTAAACTTTAAACTGGTGGAAGACACTGTACTCAGCGAAACAAAACGCTGGGTGGTAGTCGCTCCGGAAGGTTCAACGGGTTGTTCGCTGCTGCTGGCCAAAGCCGCAAATGATGAACAGAAGAAATGCGTTGGCAATCAAACCGGCGGACGTGTCTTTTTATTCCTTCATACCGATGATCTGTGGCGTGATTATAACGCAATGCGCGCAAAAGGCGTTATCTTTGTACGAGAGCCATCTACAGAAGCGTATGGTACGGTGGCCGTGTTCAAAGATCTGTACGGCAACCTCTGGGATATGATTGAACCGAAAAAGCCGAATTAAATCAAAAGCTGAATCGCGCAGGAGTATATTTAACAGGATCTTACAATACGTATTAAAAATATACAGCGAACCTCTCCTTCTATACCTCCATGAGAAAGGCTTTTGGTCTTTTGTTTTTAGTGTTGCTATGTATACCGCTGGTATACTATTTTCTGCCTGAAGAAAGACTTCCGGCACATACTAAAATTGACAAGCTGGTAGTGATGAAGAGCAAGGGCACCATGCATGCCTACGCGAAGGGCAAACTGGTGAAAGTATATACCATCGCCATTGGTAAAAATGCTACTGGTGACAAAGAGCGTGAGGGTGACAAACGAACTCCGGAAGGCTCGTACTACATAAACGGCAAAAATCCCAACAGCGGGTATCATAAGAATCTTGGCATTTCATACCCGGATAAAACCGATCGACAGGAAGCCAAAGCAAAAGGTGTAAGCACCGGTGGTGATGTGAAGATACACGGTTTAAAAAACGGCCGTGGTATACTCGGGAAGTTTCACCGGTTTCGCAACTGGACTGCCGGTTGCATTGCTGTAACGAACGAAGAGATGGACGAACTTTACGATGCGGTTGCTGTGGGCACCCCCATTATCATCCGTCCATAGAGCTAACACTCCCTTGGTAAAAGGGAGTGCATTTATATCTGGTATTCATAGTAGTTAGCAACGATTTTTATAGGTATAGCATCTATACGCTATAGATCGATTCTAAAGAAGCTGTCCGATCGGCCTTATTTTTCAGGTATAGTATATATTAAAAGATTTATTAAGGCAGCAGATCGGAAATTTTGATTATCGTAAAAAAAGTGAACTTTGGCGCACATGAAAAATTCAAGTAGTCTGGTCTCTACCTCCCTGAAGAAGGCATTGAGCAATTCCATCGAAATCCTGGAGCCTTGTGCATTGGTGGTGAGAAGTGTTGATGATCCGAAGCTTATGCGGTTAGGCAAGGTGATCAGCGATTGCCTGGGTAGCTGCAAGAAGGCACTGCTGCTCATCAACAGTGAAGCTGACGATGTACTCGACTTTCTGCCGGTATGTGAAGTGGCCTGCAAAAAATGCGCGGCAGCCTGCAAAGGTGTTGATCTTGACATGTTCAAAAAAGCGGTGGTGGCGCTCACGGATTGTATTGCCGATATACAATACGCTACGCCATCCGCCCGAAGAAATATACTATAGCAACCAGTACGTTACAGAACGTTACTCCTCAAAATCAAGGTCACGTCCAAACGTCTCCTTCATTTTATAAAGTGCCAGCAGGCCGATGACGATGGTTAGCGCACCTACCACAGCACCACCGGCAATCATACCTATATTTACCCGCAAAAGTTCGAATGCAAAAGTGAGCGCCAATACCGTGGCCCGCACTACATTGGGCACCGTAGTAGCAACTGTTGCCCGTATGTTGGTACCAAACTGCTCGGCCGCGATGGTAACAAACAATGCCCAATAGCCAATGGAGAACCCGAGCAACAGGCAACTCATATAAAACACGGTAACCGATACCTGTGCCACGGTAAAATACAGGGCCATGGCGATGCCCGTGATCATCATAAAGATCAGCACCACCTTCTTACGACTTTGCAGGTACTGACTGAGACTGCCGCTGCTTAAATCGCCCAGTGATAAACCGATGTAGCAGAACATAACCGCCTTGCCTGCATCGACTATACCGGGTACCGAAAGTGTTGCTGCAAATTCCGGGGAGAACGTAACCAGTATACCAATAACAAACCAGATGGGCAACCCGATAAAGATACACCGTACATAACTGATAAACGTGCTATAGCGCGTGAACAACATAAAGAAGTTACCGCGCTCTACAGCCTTTTGTTTCGCTGCGGCAAACATACCCGACTCGGCAACACTATAGCGCAGCAACAGCAGGCACAAGCCCAGACCACCGCCTATACCATACGCGATACGCCAATCGGTATAGGCTGCCACACCGTAGGCCAGCACGGCACCCAGTAAACCGACTGATGCCACAAGTGTTGTTCCATACCCGCGAATCTGTTTGGGTAAGATCTCGGCTACCAGGGTTATACCGGCGCCAAGTTCACCCGCCAGACCTATACCGGCTATAAATCGCAGTATAGCATATTCTGGTACGCTGGATACAAAACCATTGGCAAGATTGGCAAGGGAGTATAGCAAAATCGATCCGAACAAAACGGAAAGCCTGCCGCGCTTATCGCCTAACACACCCCAAAGTATACCTCCTACGAGCAAACCTGCCATTTGCACATTGATAAGAAATATACCTTGTCTCAAAAGTTCATCGCCACTTAACCCCAGTGCCTTGAGACTCGGCACGCGCACAATGCTGAACAACAGCAGGTCGTATATATCTACAAAGTATCCCAGCGCGGCAATAATAACCGGTGGCTGGAGTACCTGCCTCCAGACGCTTCTATTCTCCATACTATATGATGATTTTAGAAATGAACAGTCATGCCATGGCGAGGCATACACTGAATATATACCTCGCTGCCATAGCACGTTTTACTTTATTTCAATTGCTGATAAAGCATTGTCAACACGTCTTTGCGACTGACTGAACCGGCCTGCGCATTGAGTTTTATACCGGAGAGCTTTTCCCAGGCAGCCAGTGTATCTTTATCCACCGGGTCGTTTAATTTAGCCTGCCAGCCGGGTAAATATCCGAGTAACGCCATGCGCTGTATCATTAGGAAATCTGCATGATCGGGTTTAACATCCTGAAAGTATATCAGCGTTGCTTTCTGTTCAATCAGAATTTTCTGCAGTTCCGGTATTGCTATATTTCTTATTTTTTGATTGTTATCGATAGCCAGTGATGCAGCAACACCGGCAGCCTGTCCCAATGCCATCCAGCACGGTTCCATGCGCAGTGTAGAAAAACCAATGTGACTGCCGGATACGGATACCGGCAGTATCAGGTTATCAATAACCTTCGGCACCATAACGCCATACGGAACCGTATATACCTGCGAAGGATAACTGAGGAAACCATCTAAGTGTACACGGTTCGGTTCGCGTTTACGCGTTGCGTGAGAATCCAACGCATAATGACTCGCAGTTACACTTGTGGCATGCAGTGGTGGGCGTTGGCCCGGGGCAACTTCTGTAGCATCTTTTGCCGTGAAGAAATAAAGTCCTTCAAACCTTCTGCCTTCGCGCACATATACCTGTCTCGGAAAGTTATCGTTATCGGTATATTCATCTTTCGCGAAGCCCCATTCTTT
>DJFR01000269.1:8795-9184 GCA_002432545.1 Flammeovirgaceae bacterium UBA5867
GTTGATATAAATGCCATGTGCTGGTTGTTGGCGTCAGTCTTTGCATTGGGCAATGCTACCATGTTGGTAATTTTAGCAATACCCCACACATCGCCCGGTATTTTACTGGGTTTACCACTCGCTATATATTTTCTGTTTTCTTCCAGCATTGCGGCTGTTACCTGCTGCATTTGCGTGCCCGTATGCCTACCGGTCCACACATCTTCAATCAATGATATATACTCTTCGCGATTATACTGCAAAGGCTTTTTTACTTCTGCGCGATTTGCCGGGTTATTGGTGAGACACAATCTATAGTTATAGGACTGCACGGCATTATCGCCATGAAAGGTAGACCCCTCTCCTTCCGGTCCGCCCCAGTATTTATATACTATACCGGCACCCGGTTC
>DJFR01000210.1 GCA_002432545.1 Flammeovirgaceae bacterium UBA5867
AGACGATACGTTTAAAATACTCAGTGGTGTGTTCGAAGGTAAATCTACCGGTACACCCATTGCGATTGTTATTGAAAACCAGGATCAGCGTAGTAAAGATTATAGTCATATAGCAGAGACGTTTCGTCCTTCGCACGCAGACTATACCTACGAAAGTAAATATGGTATACGCGACTATCGCGGAGGAGGAAGAAGCTCAGCGCGCGAAACAGCAGCGCGTGTTGCAGCCGGTGCTATAGCCAAGCTATTGCTAAAGCACCACGGTGTTGATATCAACGCGTATGTATCGGAAGTTGGCGATATAAAAACTCCACACTATACCGAACTTGATCTGAGTAAAACGGAAGAAAATATTGTTCGTTGTCCGGATGCCGCTACTGCTGAGAAGATGATAGCGCTCATCGATCAGGTACGTCTTGATCGCGATACCATTGGTGGCATTGTTACCTGCGTAATCAAAAATACTCCCGTTGGATTAGGAGAGCCTGTGTTTGATAAGCTTCATGCTGAAATAGGCAAGGCGATGTTAAGCATTAACGCTGTAAAAGGTTTTGAATATGGAAGTGGTTTTGAAGGAACACGACTTCGCGGCTCCCAACACAATGATGCCTTCTATAATGAAGGCGGAAAAATAAAAACGAAAACAAATTTCTCCGGAGGTATACAGGGCGGCATCTCCAATGGCGAGGATATTTACTTCAATGTAGCTTTCAAACCGGTTGCTACCATTATGCAAGATCAACCGAGCGTTGACAAGCACGGCAATGAAACAACGGTGAGTGGCAAAGGAAGACACGATCCTTGCGTTGTTCCGCGCGCGGTGCCGATTGTAGAAGCAATGGCTGCCTTAGTGCTTGCTGATTTTCTATTGCGTGCTAAAACGTCCAGACTTTAATATCCAATAAAGTTATTTGTCACAACGCTTCTGTCGTGTTGTTCATACATCACGCGCAAACTCTTTGTAAACAGAATCATTGTGTAAGGCTCACGAACATTCGGAGCAAAATCTTTTTCAAGTATATTGCGCCAGCGTATGACTGTTAGCCTCTATGGCAAAGGTCTTTTTACCCAATTCGATAAGAACTTAATCTATGGCTGAAATTAAACCGGAGAAGAAGAGCAGACTCACCCTATATATAATCATTGCCCTTTTTATTGGTATTGCATTGGGGTTCGTACTGAACAAGACCTACGTGAGCAAAGAGAATGGACTGATACAGGTAGCCGATACAGAAATTGAAGCGCTGAACACTGAGATTAAAAAAACATCAGACAGCGTTGCGTATCAGGCATTGGAAAAAAACAAAAAGACAGTTGTTAAACAACGTAGCGAAGTGCTGGCTGCACGCGATAAAAAGATGGAGCCGTTCTCGCTGCTGGCAGATGTTTTCCTGCGACTCATTAAAATGATCGTAGCGCCACTTGTATTGTGTACGCTGATTGTAGGTGTTGCCAAGCTTGGTGATATTAACTCTGTAGGACGCATCGGTGGTAAAACGTTGCTATGGTTTCTGTGCGCTTCTCTTCTAAGCCTTTTGCTCGGTCTTATACTGGTAAATATTTTTCAGCCCGGTATCGCGATGCATTTGCCACTTCCGGAGAACAATGAAAGCATTGTATCGCGTGTTGCCTTTTCGCTGAAAGATTTCTTATACCATATGTTCCCGAGTTCCATCATTGATGCGATGGCTAAAAATGAAATTCTTCAGATTGTAATTTTTGCTTTGTTCTTTGGCGTTGCAACGGCAGCTATAGGCGAACAAGGCAAGATAGTGATCAAGGCTTTTGATGCAGCAGCACATGTTATACTCAAGGTAACGGGCTATGTTATGAACTTTGCACCACTCGCTGTTTTTGGTGCTATGACAGCCGTAGTAGCCAAGCAAGGCCTGGGCATTCTGAAAACATATTCACTTTTCATAGGTGAGTTTTATATAGGCCTCACGTTGTTATGGATCTTGCTTGGACTTGCAGGCTTTTTAGTTATAGGCATTCGTGTCGTCAATTTGATTAAACGTGTTAAGGAACCTGTGTTGCTTGCATTCAGTACATCAAGCAGTGAAGCGGCTTTCCCGAAGACGATGGAAGAACTGCAGAAGTTTGGCTGCAAGGATAAAATCGTAAGTTTTGTACTTCCTTTAGGATATTCATTCAACCTCGATGGCAGCATGATGTATATGACATTCGCTTCGCTGTTTATAGCGCAGTCGTATAACATTGACCTTCCATTAACAACACAGCTTAGCATGTTACTTGTGCTGATGGTAACGAGTAAAGGAATTGCCGGGGTGCCGCGCGCATCGCTTGTAGTTATTGCCGGTACTTTGGCAACATTCAATATTCCGGAAGCAGGTCTTGCATTACTTATTGGTATTGATCCGTTATTGGATATGGGCCGCAGTGCTACGAACGTAATCGGTAACAGCATTGCAACGGCAGTGGTTAGCAAATGGGAAAATTCACTGGAAAAAGAGGATCCTGACCGCGCTATTTAGGTTTTTGCCAACACCGTGTTTGATGAACTAAAATCATTTAATTTTGTTGGCATATATAAATCAGAAATCCATGCTACAGGCCGCTCCTAAAAATGTCCATATTTACCTGGAATCGAATCCAAACCCCAATTCGTTAAAGTTTGTGGTAAATGAAATGCTCGTGCCCGAAGCCATGAGCTTTGATTTTCCGGATGCCGAAAGCACCGACATTTCGCCACTAGCCAAAGAGTTGTTTTCGTTTCCCTTTGTTGATCGCGTTTTCTTTGCGAGCAACTTTATCACCGTAACCAAGAAAGAAGATGTAGAGTGGCTCGAGATTCAGGGCACTCTGAAGGAGTATATTAAAAAATACCTGGAAGCCGGTAAGTTTATTATTGAGGTAGGCGAAGAACAATCTGCATCCGCTGAAGAAGAAACCGAAACAGTTAAAAAAATAAAAACCATTCTGGATGAATATATCCGCCCTGCGGTAGAGCAGGATGGTGGTGCTATAACATATCACTCTTTTACTGATGGTATCGTTAAAGTAAGATTACAAGGTTCATGCAGTGGTTGTCCATCATCTATGGTAACACTGAAAGCAGGTATTGAAAATCTTTTTACCCGCATGATGCCCGGTGAGGTAAAAGCGGTAGAGGCGTTAGGATAGTATTCTTTCCGGCTATAGATATATAGCACGCAATGATATAAAATAGAAAAGGTCGTCTGAATTCAGACGACCTTTTCTATTTTATATATATCGTTAGTTTCTTTCCAGCAATTTGTTTACAAATAACTCTGTTGACGGCATTGGCCAAACATAGTTAGGGTCCGTTGGATTAACTGCTGAGATCGTGGCTTTACCCGGTATCGGAGCATTCAATCGCATACAATCAATAGAGCGTAAGCCTTCGCCCAAAAACTCGGCTCTTCTTTCTTTCAGAATGGCTGTGATAAATTCATCATGATCGGCAAAATCAGCGGCATCGTACGCTACACCTTTAGAACGTGTTCTTACTGCATTAACAAGATCCAGCGCACGCGTATCAACAGACTCTGTTGATCGTGTGATTGCCTCCGCAAGATTCAGCAATACTTCTGAATAGCGCATGATCGGAGAGCTATCAGTATAGGGTGATGCAGAGGAGAATTTCGTGAGGTAGTA
>DJFR01000205.1:0-33693 GCA_002432545.1 Flammeovirgaceae bacterium UBA5867
AATCAGCATCGATGCTGGGTATATCTCCTGAGAGTATCAAGAAATCGCGTTACCGGCTACGCAAAAAATTTGATCTCCCTGAAAAGGAAACGCTGGAAGATTTCATCAACAAGATCACCTATCTGAAAGCCGCGTCTTAATTTATTTACGCCAGGCATTTCATGCTGCATCCATAGCTTCGCACAGACTTGGCGTCATTCCGCTGCGCCCTATCATCTTTAGTTGTCTTAACACCCGATCGCACAAACCGCGATTGTAAGCTCGGTTACGCCTTTTTTTATCCTCTCAAATATTTTTTTGACAAATCGCTTTTAGCAACCAAAAGGTTTCCTATATATTTGTGAAACCAAAAGGTTGCATTATGAGACGAGATGTATTTCAAGGAATAGCAGATCCCACCCGCAGGGAGATCCTGAACATGATTGCGCACAAATCGCTGAACGTTAATTCGGTTGCCTCCAATTTTGATGTGAGCCGCACGGCTATATATAAACATCTTAAAATATTATCCGAGTGTGGTCTGGTGGTTATTCAGCAACAGGGCCGCGAGCGTTTTTGTGAAGCGCGGCTGGAAAGGCTAAGTGAAGTATCAGATTGGGTAGAGCAATACCGGAAAGTATGGACGAGTCGCCTCGATAATCTTGAAGACTATCTGAAAGAGTTACAATCAAAAAATAAAAAACATGGCAGAAAAAAAACTCGCTAACGCAACGGAAGCACGCCACTTTATTGTAGAGCGTACACTTGACGCACCGCGTGAACTTGTATTCCAGGCGTTCTCTCAAGCTACACACCTGGCACACTGGTGGGGCCCTGTCGGGTTCAAGGTTGTTGTAAAGAAACTGGAATTCCGACCGGGGGGTATATTTCATTATTGTATGCAATCGCCCGATCGCAAAAATGATATGTGGGGAAAATTTGTGTACGATGAGATAAGCGCACCTGAGAAAATTTCATTCATCAATTCGTTCGCGGATGAAGATGGGAATATTATACCACCACCCTTCGATAGTCCGTGGCCGAAGGAGATCTATAATGAATGCACGTTTACAGCCAAAGGCAATACAACACTACTGACGCTGCATGCTTACCCGGTGCGCGCCAATGAAGAAGAGTGTAACACATTCCTGCAAGGCTTCCCTTCTATGGAAGAAGGTTACGGAGGTACATTCGATGCATTAGAGACATACCTGACAAAAGTGATCGCTTAACAATATATACTATATTTTAAAACCCAAACAGCATGACAGCAAAAACCCAAAGCAATACGTCAGATCGCGAAATAGTAATAACCCGTATACTCGATGCACCCCGCGAGCTGGTATACGAAGCATGGACGAATCCAAAGCATATAGCGCAATGGTGGGGACCGAATGGTTTTACCAACACAATTCACGAAATGAATGTAAAGGTTGGCGGTGTATGGCGTTTTATCATGCACGGCCCGGATGGTACTGATTATCCGAACAAGATTGTTTTTGAAGAAGTAATCAAAGCCAAACGGTTAGTGTATACGCACGGATCAGACGATGACAATGATCCACATGCATTTCATGTCACGGTAACCTTCGAAGATGAAGGTAAAAAGACAAAACTTACGATGCATTCTGTTTTCGGATCGGCTGCTATATTGGAAGAGATGAAAAAGTTCGGAGCTATAGAAGGCGGAAACCAGACACTGAATCGTCTCGAAGCCCATTTACGCACGATGTAAATCTCACAGATCTAAAACTAAACACATGGTACAGGCCAATGAAATTATTAACAACGGCACGGCTGGACGCCAGGTCGTTATCACGCGTGTTTTTGATGCTCCCCGGGAACTCGTCTACAAAGCCTTTACGGATCCGCGGCACCTCGTGCGCTGGTATGCTCCCGTTGGTTGCACTATTGACATCGTTTCATTCGATGCGCGGGAAGGCGGAACTTTTCACACGTGTATCCGAAGTGCACAACATCACGACTGCTGGTGCACGGGTATATTTTTGGAAGTAGTGAAACCCGAGCGACTGGTATATACGATGGCTGTTGCCGATGAAAAGGGCAATCTTGTTAAACCAGTCGATGCAGGTATGGATCCGGAATGGCCTGCTGAAACGGTCGTGACGGTAACTTTTGAGGCGTACGAAGGCAAAACAAAAGTAACGCTTCACCAGACTGCACTTGAATCTATAGCTAAACGCACGGGAGCTTATCCTAGCTGGCTGCAAATGCTGGATAATCTCGAAGCAGAGTTGAAGCAAATGTGATTGTTATAACTATATATAGCATAAAAAGGCGTAGGTAAAAATACTGCGCCTTTTTCGTTTATCGGTAATCTTGAGAATCGTTATGCAAACGCACCTTCTTTGTTGTACTTATTTCTATACTCGAGCGGTGATAGCCCGGTTGCGCGTTTGAAGATGGTACGGAAAGCTTTTGTATCCGAGTATCCGACATCACACATAATCTCGGTAATGTTCTTACGACTCGTTTCAAAACTCTTTTTCGCAGCCTCAATCTTAACGCGCTGTATATATTCCGACACTGTATTGCATGTAGCTTTTTTAAATCTCCGCTCCAGGCTTCGTCTGCCCACGGCAAACATATCCGACAATTGATCAACCGTAATTTTCTCCTGGAAGTTTTGTTCGATAAACTCCTGTGCCTTCTTTACCGATTCATCCTGGTGATCTTTTTGTCCTCTGAACATAATGAAAGCAGACTGACTGCTTCGATCAATTTCAATGGCAAAATATTTAGCAGCAAGAATGGACAATTCGCGATCGGTATATTTTTCGAGTATATAGAGAAGCAGGTTCCAGAAAGAGTTTGCGCCACCACTGGAGTAGATACCCTGCTCATCGGTTATAATTTTATCAGACACCAGTTCAATAGTCGGAAACATCCTTCTGAAGTTATTTGCGGATAGCCAGTGCGTTGCGATTCGCTTGCCATCAACCAGTCCTGTAGCTGCCAGTAAAAACGCACCCACACACAGACTGGCAACCTCTGCTCCTTTGTTGTGCTGCTTCACAATCCACGGAAAAAATTCTGCATTAGCCGCGATAACGTTGTCCATGTCTCCATTTACAGCAGGTATAATAATGAGGTCTGTCTTATTCACATCAGATATCAAAACATCGGGCGTTACTTTAAACAGGCGATCATATACCTGTGCTTCTTTATCAATGCCCACCAATTGTACATTGAACAGGCGTGGTCTTCCGATACTCTCCAGAAAATCATTTGCCTTGGTAAAACAAGTGAACGCACCTTCAATACAACTTAAGGCTGCAGCACCTTTTGGAACAAGAATAGAAATGTGTTTCATCGGTTTAATATTTTAGAAAGTAATTCAGAAATACCGTATTCAGCTACCCAAAACTAGCAGAAGATAATGTCGCAGTCAACCCTTTTTATTGCCGTATTTACACCCTCATAACTTTCTTTGCACATGCTACTTTTGTATAGGAAGTAAGTGAAATGGACAGGATAAGAGCAGGAGATTAAATTTTGTTTCAACAAATTCTTAAAGCTATGAACCCAAGAACACAACTTAAATTCAGACAACTTGGTGTTATCACCTGCGCATGGCTCGTTGTAGGTTTACTTATCACTGTGTACGATCATCTTGTATTATTAACAAATAACTCGCAAGGTCCGTCTGCAGATTATTCGTTCTTTCTGTCCATGATCTTCAATTTCGGGTCTGCACTCATTGGTGCTATGCTCGGTGGAAGCTTTATGGTATTCTTTATCAATGAAAAATACCAGGATAAATCCTATGGATATACAATCATGTCGGTGAGCGTTTCATTCTTTATTATCATTCTTATCATTATACTTATACTCGGTGCTGTTTCTGTTCCGATGAAAACGGGCAGACCACTCTCTGATCCAATCACGCAGGAAGCTTTCAGGAATTTTCTGTTCGATAGTTCACGTCTTAAAAATACATTGGTATGGTTTATTGTTGTAGCCATTACCCAGTTGTTATTGCAGATCAGCAGTAAATTTGGTCAGGGCACATTCGGGAACATTATCCGCGGAAAATACAACACACCAAAAGAAGAGAATCGCATCTTTATGTTTCTCGACCTGAACTCTTCAACAACGATGGCAGAACAACTGGGCGATGAAAAGTATCATGAGTTATTAAAAGATTTCTTTGCAGACATCACCAACCCGGTGCTGGCCAACAAAGGAGAGATCTATCAATATGTAGGCGATGAAGTAATTGTTGCCTGGAAGCATGATGATGGCGTTGAGAGCAACCGCTGTGTACAATGTTTTTACGACATAAAACTTAATATCGAAAAGAAACGTGAAAAGTATATGAAACGCTACGGACTGGTGCCTTCCTTTAAAGCCGGTATACATTGTGGTAAAGTTGTAGCCGGTGAGGTTGGTATTATCAAAAGAGACATCACGTACTCCGGAGATGTGCTGAATACTACATCGCGTATTCTGAGTATGTGTAAAGAGTTCAATGCTGAGATCATTGCATCGTCTGATGTGATCTCGAATCTTCGTCTCAACAGTAATTATACACCGATGCCGCTTGGTGCGATAAAACTGAGAGGCAAGGAAAAAGAAGTGCTGCTAAGTTCATTCAAATCGCTGGCACTTGCCAGTTAATATACCAAATCAACACAGCTATATTTATATGGAACACTATAGATTGGAAGAAGACATCAGCATCATGTGCGTTACGGCCAAATCCTTTCCCGATGGTATACTGGAAGCTTTCCGAACCCTGGAGGGTAAACATCCTTCCATTGCGACCCGAAACTTCTTCGGCATATCCTATATGGATGAGCATGGCAAAATTATTTACAAGGCAGCCGCCCGCGAAGAATATACCGGTGAAGCCGAGAAATATAACTGCGAAACTTTTGTGATTACGAAAGGGAACTATTTTACCGAAACGATATACAATTTTATGCAGGACTCGAATTTAATCGAGGATGCATTTTACAGACTTCTTGCAACGCCCTGGCTGGACAAAACATTTCCCTGTGTAGAGTGGTATATAAATGACAAGGAAGTACGTTGCATGGTGCGCATAATATACCCGAAAATCAACCTGTCAACACGATCATTAACAATTCATAAATCTTAAAAATTTTAACCATGGCAACCATTAATCCCTATCTTAATTTCAATGGCAACACGGAAGAAGCCTTTAACTTTTACAAGTCTGTATTTGGCGGAGAGTTTCAGGTGTTGCAACGTTTCAAAGACATGCCCGAAACAGCCAATGTACCGCCCGCAGACCAGAACAAAGTTATGCACGTGGCATTGCCTATCGGGAAAGGAAATATACTGATGGCAACCGATGCGCTTGAGTCAGCCGGGCACTCCATAACCGTTGGCACTAATTTTTCCATAGCCATCAGTCCCGAAAACGAATCAGAAGCGAAACACTTGTTTAACGGGCTTTCTGCCGGAGGACAAGTAGCTGTACCGTTTGATAAAGCTCCGTGGGGCGCGTACTTCGGTATGTTCACTGACAAGTTTGGTATACAATGGATGGTGAACTACGATGAAAATCCGAAGCGATAGTTTAGTATAGAAAGTATATTTCAGTATAAGCAAATTGAATATAGCATGGTAGAAGTTTTTAAAACCAATGTAAAAGATCAGCAACATGCAGCGATGCTGATAGACTATATTCATAAAAACTTTACGGGTTATAAGGCTAATTTTGACCTGGAGGATTGCGACAAAATTCTGCGTGTAAAATCAGCTGGAGGTTTTGTGCAGGCACACGTACTTATCGACCTGCTGCATGATCTTGGCTTTGCAGCTGAAATCCTCCCGGATGATAATGTTGTCGGTATACCGATACACCAGATGAGCTTTCACTGAGAATAATTTTGCACCGAGGTGCTAAAAAATTAAAAGCAGTATATCTATACCGATATGCTGCTTTTCTATTTTCATCCAATCGCGTCAGCCTGCGAAACCAATGCATTGAAAAGTTGTGTAGCATCTTTATACTTTAACAGCGATGCTGATTGCCCTGACCAGAATGTTATATACTCATCATGATGACTGCTCTGCATGGCTGAACGCAGCGCGCTAAGAAAATTACTCTGCATCGGGTACGGTGCAAGCAGATGATCTTTACCTCGGATCTCATCCGTTAACCTGCTGCGAACTCCTCTGGCCAGGCGTCCCGAGAAAATTTTAGTCAGGGTGGTATATTTTGCCTCCGGAGAAAACAGTTTCTGCTTATGCTCCGCTGTAGCAGCTGATTGTTGTGTTGCCAGAAAAGCTGTCCCGATCTGCACAGCGTGTGCGCCCAGCGTTAGCGCAGCCCGTATACCCCTGGCATCAGCTATACCGCCTGCTGCAATTACCGGCACGGATACATGATCAGCCACCTGGGGAATCAGCGCGAATACACCTGTGAGTGAATCTTCAGCAGCGCGAAGGAAGGATGCACGATGTCCACCTGCTTCAAAACCTGTTGCTACAATAGCATCAACTCCGGCTTTATCGAGTGCTATAGCTTCATCCACTGTAGTTGCTGTTCCAATCGTTTTGATATTTTTTCTTCGGAACTCTTCGAGTATATCACCGGAAGGTATACCAAATATAAAACTGAATACAGGCGGCTTTGCATCCAGCACAGCGCTTACCTGTTCGTTAAATGCTGCGCCAAAATTTACAGGCATTGGAGGAAACGGAACGTTAAACTCTTTGAAGTACGGTTCGAAAAGTTGTTTGAGTTTTTCGTAGTCAGATTGTCCAAAAGTTTTTAGTCGTTCATCACGATCGTTCACCCACAGATTTATAGCATAGGGTTTATCCGTTTCTTTACGAAGCGAATGGTTTATCTCTACGATTTCCTCCGGAGATAAAGGCTGCGCACCAAACGAACCCATGCCGCCCAGATTCGATACTGTAGAAGCAAGCTCAACCGAAGAAAGTCGTCCGCCAAAAGGTCCTTGCACAATCGGGTATGCTATACCCAGCAGTTCAGTAAATTTCGTTTTTGTCCACATGGTATATTTAATCTTTCCGTATTAACGTAAAGTTGTGCCCGCTGATTTATGAATTTGTGTGATGCAGATCACTTTTTGCAGTCACTTCGATATAGATCAAGACTTTCTTACAGTCTTGGATCTATATCTTCGCTCTCAAGTGCAAGAACACCGAATACACATTCATGTACCTTTCGCAGCGGTTCTTTTTTCACAAATCTCTCCAAGGCCTCTATGCCCAACGCAAATTCACGCAGTGCTAAAGATCGTTTGGCTGATACTCCTCTCTTCTTTAACCGAACCATATTTTCAGGCAATGTATATTCCGGCCCGTAAATGATTCGTAAATATTCCTTGCCTCTGCATTTGACAGCCGGTTGTACAAGTCCCTTCTTTCCGTTCGAAATAAAATCATATGGTTTTATCACAATACCTTCGCCACCGTTCTGAGTCAACGTCAGCCATGAATCAATGACAGATTGTATTGCCAGTTCATCATTCACATCAACGATCTGATAGGGCGTAGCGAGTAAGAAATCAGGATCGGCATGGCAAATGGATTGAATGGTGCTCATGTGCCACGCATGATCTTTATCAACATGCACTGCTCCTTCTGTTGCGAGTATATGAAACGGTGCCAGCTTCAGATCGTTCACGCTGCTCACAGGCCAGCAATATTCCTGGTATGCATGAATATACTGTTCGATCAATCCCTGCTTTGATCTATACTTGTTCAAAAGTTCATCAATACCTTCTACATGCCGTTGTGTTGTATGAGACAGTGTTTCGACTACATCTGCCAACGCAGCGGATGCGGATGAACCGACAGCAGCATACTGATCTTTAAGTAAGGCTTGTGCTTTTACTGACCATGGCATTAACTCGGCATCGAGACATACCCAGTCTGTATTGAATTCTTCCCAGAAGTTGGATTTGGACAAAGCATCGTTGAGGCGCTCCAGAAAATGTCTTTCCAAAACAGCATCATTGAAGAAGTTTCGTCCGGTACGGGTATAGCATATACCTATGCCTTCATGCTTTATCCCAAACCGATTTCGTATCGCGATGGCATCTTTACCGATCACTACAATGGCACGAGAGCCCATATGCTTCTGTTCACAAACCACTTTCGAAATTCCCTGCCTTCTGAAATAATCAAAAGATTCCAGCGGATGTTCGAGATAGTCTTCCAGCAAACTCGTTTCACTTGGCGACATGGTAGGAGGTAAATATATCAGCCACTTGGGATTCACTGCAAACCGGCTCATTACTTCCAGTGCTGCAATAGCGTTCTCTTCATTTACGGTTACCGTATTGCGCAACCTCGTAGAAATAATTCTTTTACCGGTTACATCTTTAATATCGAGTATATCATCATGCTGCTGCTGAAGATTGAGCTTGCTCACTTCCAATTCAAAATCAATTGGTCGTGACGGAATATAGTATACTTCCTTCGCGGCCACTGAAACAATATCTTCTTCCGGGTAGCACAATGCTGTTAATTTACCTCCGAACACACAACCCGTATCGATATCTATAGTATGGTTAAGCCACTGAGGTTCCGGCACAGGTGTATGGCCGTATACTACCATCGCTTTGCCGCGATACTCAGATGCCCAGTTATACCGAACCGGTAACCCAAACTCATCAATCTCCCCGGTTGTCTCACCATACATCGCGAACGATCTTACAGCGCCACTTCCACGTCCTTGCATCTCTTCGCGTAAGCCGGCATGTGCTACAACCAGCTTACCGCTGTCGAACACATAGTGACTCACAAGTGCATTGAGAAATTCTTTTACATCGCTGATGAACTCCGGGGTTTCATTTTTCAACTGCTCTACGGTCATCTCAAGACCATGTTTCAATACCACACTCTTGCCACTGAGATGCTTGTGCAATTTCATATCGTGATTTCCCGGAACACAATATGCAACTCCGGCATTTACCATGCTCATTACCAGTCGGAGCACCGCTGGTGAATCGGGACCGCGATCAACCAGGTCACCAAGAAATATAGCGGTTCTTCCCTCGGGCGGTGTCACGTCAAAACCAAAATTGGTACGTGTGGGTATTGTTGCCTGTATCGTATATCCTAACTTGTCGAGCAGTTCGGTGAGCTCAAGGAAACAACCGTGTATATCACTGATGATATCAAACGGGCCTGCTATATGTTTTTTATCATTATAGAGTTTCTCTCTTGCAATGGCAGCGTTATCTATTTCTTCTGCAGATCGTAGTATATAGATATGACGAAAGCCTTCTTCCTTTAATTTCTTAATGGAGCGTCTGAGTTGTGATCGCTGCTGCGCGATAACATGCGAACCGAAATTTCTATCGGCACGATTACGGTTTCTTTCAACACATACTTCCTCCGGAACATCCAATACGATAGCCACCGGAATGGTATGATATTCTTTTGCAAGCCGTATGAGTGACGCACGAGATCCTGACTGAATGTTTGTGGCATCTATTACCGTAAGCAAACCATTTTTAAGTCGCTTGGCAGCTATATAATGTAATACTTCAAAAGCATCATTTGTTGCCGCCTGGTTGTTCTCATCATCGGAAACGATAGCTCTGCATCGGTCAGAGGACAAAATTTCCGTTTCGCGAAAATTCTTTCTTGCAAACGTAGATTTACCAGAGCCTGATATACCAATCAACGCAACCAAAGAAAGCTCGGGTATAGCTATATTTTTCATACTTATTCAAATCGTCTTTATATAGTTACTGTTTATCATTGTTCTTTGTGAAGACAGCCATCTGCGATGGTGCACCAGCCTGCTCATCTTCCTCACCGATGGCTTTAAAAGTTACTCGGTAAAAATTCCTGTCAGCCACTCCGTTGGCCCATGTTTCAAATTCGATTCGTGTCCATTCAAATCGATGATCGGTGTGGCGCATGGTATCTTTTCCCATGGTCTCAAAAAATTTATTGTATTCCTGGTTAGGAGTTGTCAATACCACTACACCGGGTTTTGCAAATTCAAAGACCGAGCGTTCAAATGCCTCGAGGCGATCCGTATCAAGATGTTCAATTACTTCTACTATAGCGGCAGCATCAAAACCCTTCAGCCTGTCATCGCGGTATGTGAGTGCTCCCTGTGTCAGTTTTATTCTTTCTTTTTGTCTTGGAGGCAAAGTATGGTAATCCAGCCGGTCCATCGCTTTTTCAAGTTCGCGATATGACACATCTACACCCAGTATATTTTCAAACTGTTTTTCCTTCAACAGCATTTTCAAAAGCTTGCCATCGCCACATCCCAAATCAACTACGCTGTGCGCTCCCGAACGAATCAGTTCCTGCATCACTTCGCGTAATCTTTTATAGTGTAATGTCTCGCGTTGCATCGTGGCCTCGTCTGCTATATTTTCATCCGTTGCTTTAGCAGGAGTGTCCTCTTCCAGCAATACACCCAACGCACTTCGCGTTAATGCTCCTATACCTTTCAGGTATCGTCTGGTGATCTGTTCCTTTTCCGGATGATCTTTTAACCAGCCTTCTCCTTTTTCCAGTAACTTTTCTACTTCGTGCTCACTAACCCAATAATGTTTCTCATTGTCCAATACCGGTATCAGGACATACAGGTGCGTCAATAATTCTTTCAAACGCATAGAGCCAGCAAGTGTCAGTGTAAAATATTTACTATCTCTCCATACTTCAAATTTAGAGTCAAGTGTATGCTGTTTAAGCGTGACGGTATATCCTAAGGGCTCGAATAACTTTCGAATAAGCATGGCGCCTCCCGATGGTGAAGGCACAACGGCTATATGTACTTCAAATGGCATGACTATACCAACCAGCTCAGGACGATTGTTACACTTTCCGTTCATGGCCGTAGAGAATGCTTTCGCTATAGCAGTAGACAGAAAAGATGAGGCTACATAAGGCCGATCGTTTACATAATGTGCCAATGCAAAGTCAGGTCCGCTATTACCTGCTCTTCTTACAAGACCAACCGGATCAATATCGAGCAAGAGTGCCGCAGTACATTTTTCGTCTGATACTTCCGGGTAAAATATATGTGCTACTCCATTTGATAACGCTACCGACTGCAGCTTACCGGGGTGCTTATGGAGAAGAAAACTCAAATCAGAAGCTGGTTGATGAGTTGTGGTGATTTTTAATAACATCGTTAGCTATTCAAGTGAAACATTGTCTTTATTCCGGGAGCAAATATGAAAAGCGTGTACGCAATCTTTTTGCGCAGTGTATAATTAACCTAAAAAGCCAAAAGGGTTTCAAAAAGAAACCCTCTCAAATATCTGCTATAGTTAATCGGCTATACTTTACGAACGCAACGCCTTGATCGGAGTAAGTATAACTTTTTTGAATTCAACTTCGGAGCCTTCGGCTTGCAATGCTATCTGTCCTTTTTGCGTGGTGCAGTTTGTTCCGTAGTTAACAAGGTCGCCATTTACCCAAACTTTAATGGCATCGCCTACGCATTCAATTACCATGGTGTTCCATTCGCCCAGCGGCTTCTCGGATTTATCCGTGAGATTTATAATTCTGCGTTTCTTGTCGCCATCAACACCCCATTGTTCTTTGGGGCCGCGTCTTTTTTCCATGTCAGGTACCGTAATATCTTCTACTATACACCAGAAGTCTCCGGCATTTTCGTGCATCATTTGCACTTCCAATGATTTAGGAAACATACCATATAGGGCACGAGGCGTTGATGCATGCACAAGTACGCCACAATTACCGGGCTTTCCTGCAAAACGATACTGAACTTCGAGACGGTAATTCTGGTATACCGAATCGGTGATCAAATGTCCACCGGGTGTACCGAGACTTACCAGCATCCCGTTTCGCACGATGAACGGACTTTTAACAGCAGGGTTATTGTCCATTTCAGGTACATCGGCATGCCACCCACTCAGATCTTTACCATTAAATAAACTTGTAGATTTAGTTTGTGCCATGGCACAGAATGAAAGCCCCAGCCCAACCGTTGCAATCATTATCGAAGTGAATCGATTCTTCATAAGTAATACGTACAGGTTGTTAATTTAAAATTTACCGACAGGAAAGTTACAAACGAAACTTGATTCAGGAACTTACTATCTTGTAATCTATTTCAAACCCAATCCCCTCATAATGCACAGACTGAATTTAATACTTCTTGTACTCTTCATTTCTTTACGCTATAGCCATGCACAACCAACCATCAGTTTTACATTTGATGATGGTGTTACAGGCGATATGCCCGGATATACGTTTGAACAATGGAACGGAAAAATTCTGCAACACCTGGATGATGCCGGCTTAAAAGCTATCTTTTTTGTAACGGGTTCTAACAAAACAAACGAGAAAGGACAACAATTACTTACTGCCTGGAATGCGCGTGGACACAGAATTGGCAACCATACTTTCTCTCACAAAAATTATAACAGTGACCAGATCACTTTCGAAAAATACAAATATGAATTTCTGCGCACAGACTCAATCATCAAACCCTATAGTAATTATATACGCATGTTTCGCTTTCCGTATTTAAAGGAAGGCAACACGAAAGAAAAAATTGAGAGCTTCCGGGCATTTCTGAAAGAACAAAACTATACGAATGGTCATGTTACCATTGATGCATCGGACTGGTATATAGACAGTCGACTGATAAAAAGATTACGGCAGGATCCCGCTGCCAACGTGGAAGCATTCAGACAATTTTACCTGGCGCATATATATGAGCGTGCTGTATATTATGAAGAACTTGCCTTTAAATTAACCGGGCGCCATATCAAACACACTTTGCTTTTGCACCACAATCTTGCTTCAGCTTTGTTTTTGGGAGACCTGATTAAGATGTTTAAGGCCAAAGGCTGGAATACTGTAAATGCAGCGGACGCTTATACCGATGCTATATATCAATCGAAACCCTCTACCATGCCGGCCGGGGAAAGTCTTATCTGGTCGCTGGCGAAAGAAACGGGTTCGTATGAAGCTGTGCTTCGCTACCCTGCAGAAGACAGCCGGTATGAGGAAGATAAAATGAATACACTAGGACTATAGAAACGATGCTATGAAATACAAAACAGGAATGCTGCTATTTCCGGAGTTAACCATCCAGGACTTTATAGGACCGTATGAAGTCTTTATACGCGCTTCCTGTTTTGAGGTATATACCATTTCCGAAACAACGTCATGGATACACGCTGAAGGAGGACTTACGCTGAAGGCTGACCATACGTTTGAGGATTGTCCGCAACTGGATATTCTCTTTGTACCAGGCGGCAGAGGTATAACATCGTTGTTACTCAACAAAGCTTACCACGCCTTTCTTCAACAGCAGGCTGTGCATGCACAGTATATAACTTCGGTATGTACCGGCTCCATTCTATTGGCGGCTGCAGGACTTTTAAAAGGATATAAAGCAACCACGCATTGGCGTTCGCTTGAATTACTTTCCATGATGGGTATAGATGCCGTAGCTGAGCGTGTTGTTGCAGATCGTAACCGGATTACCGGTGGTGGCATTACGGCCGGCATCGACTTTGCGCTTACATTAACAGCACAGCTTGGCGGTGAAGAAATGGCCAAGACCATTCAATTGATGCTGGAGTATAATCCGGAACCACCGTTTCACTCCGGTTCACCGGGCAGTGCTGAGCCTCATATTTTTCAACGAGCACTGGAAGCTTCACAACCGGTGTTTGATTCGAGACGAAAGATTATTCAGCAATTATTATCGGTTGACAAGTAATACTATATCTGTTATATACTATGGCTTTCAGCGAAAAATTGGCAGCACGTATCCGAGAAGCATTTTCTGACCAACGTCATGTGCAGGAAAAGAAAATGTTTCGGGGTATGTGTTTTATGGTAAACGACAAAATGTGTGTTTGCGTAAATGAGGACGAGATCATGTGCAGAATCGATCCTGCTATATATGAAGAGATGCTGGAGCAAGACGGCTGCCGTGCAATGGTTCACAACGGAAAAACAATGAAAGGTTTTATATATGTGAACGAAGATGTTCTGAAATCAAAGAAGAGTCTGGACTATTGGCTTAACCTTGCGCTGGAGTATAATAAAAAAGCGAAGGCTTCGAAGAAACGCAGCAAAGCATAACTGTTCACAGCCAGCAACTATATATATACTTATACAATCATGATACCTGCTGCAAATCTGCCGGCATCGCCTTTACGTGCCGAGAAAAAATTATCGTTGTTCTTTACGGTGCACAGATTGGATATCTCAATGTTAGACGGGTTCACACCAAACTCCTGAAGCAATACGCGATTCGCTTTCCAAAGGTCAAGTTTTGCTTTATTATTGGGTTGAGGAATGAGCAGCGTGCTTGCTCCGCTAAATGCACTCGTCACTTCATTGACTACCTCCTCGCCTACTTCATACGAATCCTGACTAACGGATGGTCCTATACCGGCAACAAGGTCCTCGCCTTTTGTACCGAAGGTTGTCTGCATTTGCAGTAGTGTTTTCTCAAGTATACGCGCAACGGTGCCGCGCCACCCGGAATGAACTGCACCCACTGCTTTATTCTTTTTGTCGTATAACAAAACAGGAACACAATCTGCCGACATTACAGCAATGCATATACCCGGCTCGTTGGTAATGAGTGCATCGGTTTCCATCAATTCTTCTTTCTCAGTCTTGCCGGTAACATGCACGATTCTGGTTTTATGCACCTGCGATGGGAAATATAGTTTCGAATCATCTATACCCATAGCATTTGCCAGCAGATGACGATTATGACGGATCAATTCTTTATCAGGAGAACTGGAATAGCTCAGGGTAAATTCGTTTCCTCCAGCGTTCGAATCACGGTCGGTAACAAAATGCCGGATCGCAGATTCTTTCTCCAGATCATCAAATTGCCATAGTGCCAGATTGCCAATTTGTAACTTCTTCATAATGGTTGTCCCCCTGATTTTTGCTGCGCCATCGAGTCTCAAATATATCAAAAAATGATTGACTGGATTTTCTCATTCAGCAGCCCCTGCATCATAACAAAAAACTATACCGGCCATAAACAAAAAAGGTGCTGCCGTTAGGCAACACCCTCTTCAAGATTAAAGCTATATATTTTTATACTGTCCAGGTACCGCTGTCTTCAACGTTGCCTGCATCGTCATACCATGTCCAGCTACCGCTACCTTGTGCATTCCACTCCATTTCGTATGCTTTAACACCACCGAGGTAGTACACTACATCACCAGCTTTTGTTTTCTCATTAATATTGAGTACAAATTTGAAGTCACCAGTGTTATCGGTAAGTGTGAAGGTAAAGATATCGCCACTGCGGCCCCACTTGTAGTTAAGAAGTATAACTGACGTGTCATCGCTATGGATACCGAATATATCATAGATATTCATGAAGCCTGAGCTGCGGTCTTTCTTCTCTTCTGCGTGGAAGTATTTCAACCAGCCGGTTTGTCCGGGTTGAGTGATGAAGATTTCGAATGCATAGCTATCCGATGTTTCGCTGATCTGGTAAGCAACGCTATATCCAGATTGCGCATCGCTCCAGGTATATACCACTACATCACCGGTTGCATCTACACGACCATTCGCAGCTGCAATTCTGGTAGAACTTTTAGCAGCTCCGTCTGGCACCTTCATGTATGTAAGGTAAGAGCTCATTTGATTCACCATCTGTATATACCCAACAGCCTGTTGTGCATAGTTGTCGGTAGAATTCTGCATGGCTGATGGAGCAACCACAACGGTATTGCTTTCAGTAAGACTCAACGTCTGGTTCTCGAGACTTGAACTTGCTTCTTCGTCATCGCTAGAACACGAGAACGCAAAAAATGCTACTGCAAGCAAGAGGAATTTAGTCATTTTCATAACTGAGGGATTAATTAAGGTTAGATTAATAATTATGATAGATTTTTACTTAACACAATATCAGATAGTTGAATGGAATCGATGCTGCAACGCATAGTATACTGTCTCAATCGACTCGGGCGTTAATAGCATGGCATGGGATAAAGTGACCCCACATCGGGGTATAAATTGAAATATTTTCTGGCGAGGTATCGGTATAGGGAGGCTTGTCTTAAGCTCTATATGACGTATAGTGCTTTTGTTCAAGCAATTAACGAAAGCTATTCATAGTGAAAGCATTCTGCTTCAATATCTGATAAATCAAGTATATACCTAAATACCTGGCCGATAGCAGTCTTTTCAGGAGACCACCTGCGAATCTCTTTATATTCTATATTATGCGATGCCTTCGACTTTCTTAATCCAAATATATTGAGAGATGATCCATCAAGACCAATATCGCCATTTTCTTCCTTTAGTCCCCAGAAATCAGCAAAACCCAATTCCTCGCTGAACGAGTTCCAGGCTTTATCATCAAATTTCTTATTGCCTTGTTTTACAATTATACAGCCTTGCGTTTTACTATCAATCTGATATAGTACCGACTGCAATGCCATTCCTCCAGACACCTTCTGTACTGTTACAATAGCAAATTTATCACAAAAGGATGCCGAGTATGAAAACCGATAGCCTTCATCACAATCCATTACATTAACCAAACCATTTGTATCGCAACGGTGTCTTTTGGGAACCCTTTGTACACTATGTGACAGATTTACTTTGTTGAGATATACTTCTCGCAAGATTGCAGTATCATTTCGATGATATGCTTTCAATAGCTGAAAGTTCAAAGACAGTGTATCTTCAAAAGGTAATGAATCAAGTATCTGAAAATAACTATCCATTATCGAATCGCGACTCGATAACTTCGAAGTAATTTTTGGCTTGTTACAGGAAACACTTATGAAGGATATTAATAAAAATATAAAGATTCTACTGCTATTGAACAAAGCGGAACCGTTATACGCTATCATTTCTTTGCAAGTAGCTCAATCAACTGAGCATTCTGCTTACGAAGATACTCGATTTCTTCTTTCAGAGTCTTTATCTCTTCTTCATTTCCACGCTCAAACCTGCATTGATAATTATTGGTAGGATTTGCGCTATCATTATTTGTCTGGAAGTTGTAAATCGCTGATTCTTCATTGAAGTTTCTGATTACCTCCGGATCAACACCAAGTGCCTTTGCAACTCTTTCAAGGTATACCTCATCTATACTTTCATTTTGTTCAAGCTTGGAAACTGCTTGTTGACTTATGCCTAATTCTGCAGCAAGAGTTTCTTGCTTCATATTGCGCAGCTCACGGATGCGACTTATCTTCCGTCCGATGTGTAACGTTTCTGCCATAGCTCAAATGTAAAAAATATCGGGGTTGTAAAAAACAAAACATCCGGTTGTATATAACTTTATAGCCTGCACAATTCATCAGCACAGATATACCAATTTGCTAACCGTTAATATTACAAATCCTACATGTCAATACCTGAGAAAACGATTAGTAAAGAACTATACGATGCTTTTAACCTCTTCGTATTTCACACGCCAACCCAACGATTAAGTCGAAACCTCCGCACATTGCTGATGGAATACCTGATTGAGCATCACGATTTTTTACCTCCCAACTTTCACAATCATATTGATGACCTGTCTCATCTTTTTGATCTACTCGACAGAATTTCACAGGAAACAAAAGGATGGCACGATGAAGAAGAGATTAGCGTACGCTAAATTCTCCATCTTTACCATTCTTCTTTCAGATTAAGTATATCCACAAAAAAGCAGGAAGGTGTATACCTTCCTGCTGATAAATTTATGCTGTGGGTATGATACACCCAGCTGAGAGATTCACACTACGGATTCGGAGATATAGCCCAGCCGTAATCATCACGCAGGGAACGCAGCTTGGTTAAGGCCTCCTCCGATGGTGGTCCGACCATACTGTTATTTCCTGTTTCATACCATAAGGCGTATAGTGAAATATAGCCTTCGGTGCGACCACTCGCTACTACTGACTGGTATAGTGTGTCAACAAAAGCATCCAGCGTAGCCGTTGTAAAATTGTTAGGGCCATCAATCGAAACATTCCGGAGTATATTATCGGGGGCAATCAATATTTCACTCATATTGTTTCCGATCAGCATCAACCCCGTAAGTTTTTTATTCTTCGTTAAATCTATACTTGGCGGACTCACGGTAAGTCCTATCCGAATGTCAACCATCTCTGTTAGCTGCGACACATCAATGTGATCAACCATCGGGCCTCCGCCATAGAAGGAATAAAAATCGGTTACGTTGGTTAAGTCGCCTGTGATGCTTACAAAATATTTACCGGAATGTGCATAGTCATGTTCCTGCGCATCATCGGTATCAAGGTCATATATACCGGATGTTCCATCTCCCCAATCTATTGTTATCTGTCCGGACGGCCCGGTTACACGTATACTATAATCCAGCGCATTCGTAACATCGTGTAATGCTACAAATGTTACAGCAGGCATAAGTACTACCGTTAATGGGTCACCGTCCAGTTCGTCTTTCAATTGGTTAAAGGTAACTTTGCGGGCATACCGCGCATACCCGGGTTTGGTAACGGCAAGTGTTACGGTATCATCCGGATTTTCTGTAAATACCACTGTATTTACTTTAGCCTCCAGTGCTTCCAGTTGCAGGGTATCAATTCCGTCCAGTAGCATAGCCGTTGCAGAAGATAATGTCAGTCCACTTTCACCGGTGGTAAAAACGGAGATCTGGAATTTGCGTATTACATCCAGATCAAATGAGACATAGCCAAAGTCTTGCGGAGTGCTGTCTGTAACATCAATCACCTGCACGCCTACATTGGACAGTTGATCTTTGGAAACAGAAAATGTTTGTGGCAACGGATCATCAACCAGGTCGGCCAGTGGAGCACCTTCCTTTGGTGCCGCATACAACAACACGCGTGTCGGACTCACCACCCAGAAATCAGTAAGTCTGAAACTACCTTCCGGCACAGCCAACGGTTCGCCTATATACTCATCGCCAACGCGCACCAAATCGACTCGTTCGCGGGTATAGACAGAAGTACCACTTGCACTTTGGATACTAACGATGAGGTAAGAGCCATCCGGAAAATCGGCAGCGGTTCTTCCACCGGGTTTTATCGTAGCATTGGGGTTGAAGGAAAACTGGATTTCGCCAGTGTAACGGGGACTTTCATTTTCGTCAGCACAGGAATGTGCCAACACGGCTGCTATAAGAAGCAGCAGGGTTCTTCTTAAGATTTGCATAGACAGGGGTTTTGAATAAATATACAACTAATTGCCCCCGAAAAACGGCCGGAGTATATATTTTTTAAGAGGTCTCAACAAATACGCATCATTGGACAACACCCTGTAACCATGACTATATCTATACCCCAGATATTCACTACATCACTTGCTGATCATTGAGACAGTAAAAAATCCATCGATGTTGACACACCGTTCGTCATCAATAAGTACTCGACCATCGAAAATGAGTAGTGAACCAGTACACTGACAATAGCTTGTCTCGGTAAACATTATTTAATACCCCAATCAGTACAATGTGGTGACACATTACAAACACTGCTCCTGCCGCTGCCTATGAAAAAAGTACTATGCTATTTTACAGTGTTATTATCGCTGCTCACTACTGTACATTCCTTCGCACAGTCATTTAAACATCCGGGGCTCCTTCAAACAGAAGAGAGTTTTACCCGCATGCGCAATAAAGTAAATGCCGGGTTGGAGCCGTGGTTGTCAGGCTGGAAAAGACTTACTTCTAATTCACATGCATCTCTCAACTGGGTTAACAGTGCAGTAGATACAGTATATCGTGGCAACGATGGTGTGCATGAAGAGAACTATAAATTATTATACAATGATATAGCAGCTGCCTACGCTACGGCTATACGCTGGAAAGTTTCCGGTGATGTAGCGTATGCCAACAAATCCATCGAGATTCTGAATGCATGGTCTGCAAAGCTGAAATATTTAGGCGGTGATAATGATCGCGTGCTTGCTGCGGGTTTATATGGTTATGAGTTTGCCAATGCTGCCGAGATTATGCGCACCTATAGCGGCTGGAAATCTGCAGACTTTACGCGCTTCAAGAATATGATGTTAACGGTTTTCTATCCGATCAATCATAGTTTTTTAACCAGACGTGAACGATGCATAACGCATTTCTATGCTAACTGGGATCAATGTACCATGATGTCGATACTCGCAATTGGTGTATTGTGTGATAATCGTGAATACTATAACGAAGCGGTTAACTATTTCAAACACGGTGCCGGTAACGGAGCCATTGGCAACGCGGTATACTATATTCATGAAAATGGTTTAGGACAATGGCAGGAGAGCGGTCGCGACCAGGGACACGCTTCGCTGGGTATAGCCTTGATGGGAACGTTTTGTGAAATGGCGTGGAACCAGGGAGATGATCTGTACGGCTATGACGACAATCGTTTTTTAAAAGGTGCCGAGTATGTAGCCAAGTATAATCTGGGAGAAGAAGTGCCATATACTACCTATAACAATTGTCTCAATGTAAACCAGACACAGATCAGTTCTGCAGGTCGTGGTAATACGCGGCCTATATGGGAGCTGGTATATAATCACTACGTGCACCGCAGAGGTTTAGCAGCACCGTACTCTGCCAAGTTCGCTGCGAAAATAAGACCTGAGGGCGGTGGCGGAAATTATGGACCAAGCAGTGGTGGTTATGATCAGCTGGGTTATGGCACCTTGCTGTACACGCAGGATTCTCTGGAGGCTGCTTCGCTACGTGAGGCAGATAGCGGTGTCGTTGTGTCGCCAAATCCGGTGCATGATCAGGTAAATGTTAAGCTGTCCAACGGTATGGAAGATAGTGCCCGCATTGAGTTTTATAATGACATAGGGCAATTTCTTTTTGCAAAAGATATAACGTCTGAAACGTATACAACAACTATCGGCACCCTGGCGCCTGGCATTTACTACTTGCGTGTAGTCGGGCCAAAGCGCACGGTTGTGAAAAAGATCATAAAAAAATAATCATCGTGAGAAAGTTGTGATGACATAACGTTATCACATCTTGCCGGTGCAGCTGGTTATCAGTATGTAATGCCTCTGAGACAAACCGTTTCAAATGTTCGCTAGTGAACAGTTCTTAGTTGTATCAGCGAGGTAAAAAAGGCAGACTTGGAAGGGGTGCGAAAAACGGATAAAAAAATTATAAATTTGCACCCTTTACCTACTGAACCGCTATGAAAAAAATACTGATTATATACTATACTCAGTCCGGTCTTCAATTATCCATTCTTCAGTCGTTAGCCAAGCCATTGTTAAGTGCCGGGCATAGCGTTCATTTTGAAGAAGTACAACCAGAAGAGAAATTTCCATTTCCATGGAGTGCTTTCCAGTTCTTCAACGCATTTCCTGAAACATTCTCGCAGAAGCCTCTGCCACTAAAGCGTTTATCCGAAAAGGCATTTGATAATTATGATCTTGTTGTGATCGGGTATCAGCCCTGGTTTCTTACACCATCGCGTCCTGTAAGTTCATTTTTACAAAGTGATGACGGCAAGAAAGTTTTGAATGGCAAACCTGTTCTAACGATTCTGGGTTGCCGTAACATGTGGCTCGGTGCGCAGGAGAAAGTAAAGCAACGCCTGCTCGATGCAAAAGCTAAGCTGGTTGGCCACGTTGCTATGGTAGATCGCTCTGGCAATCTTACAAGTCTCATTACTATTCTTCGCTGGATGTTCACGGGCAACCGTAAACCATTCTGGTTTTTTCCGCAGGCAGGTGTCTCCAATCAGGATGTTGAGCATGCAGAAATGTTTGGTCGCCTAATCAGTGAGCATGTTGCTTCCAATAACTTCGATACACTTCAAAGTGAGTTGCTGAAAGAAGGTGCCATTGATATAAAGCCTAACCTGGTGCTGATGGAAAGACGTGGACAGAAAGCATTTTCGGTGTGGTCTAAATTTATAGCCTCCGGAGGTGCAGTTCATTCTACCGGTCGCAAAATCCGCGTGTATATATTCATGTACCTGTTGCCAACCGCTATCTTTTTTCTATCGCCTTTGCTGTGGTTATTATCCAAAATTTTACTCACGGTAAAGCGTAAAGAACTGTTGATGGATGTAGAATATTTTAAACATATTTCATTACGCAGCAAATAGAAATTGCATTTCAGCTTTATGCTGAAACTATCCGAATCTTACAATTGTACTAAAAGGGATTCATTAAATGCCTGCGCAATGACCTTACCTGGGGTATGAAGTTTTAAATTTTACAGGAATGAAGTACTTTCGGGCTCAAATTGAAAAATCAAAAATCTGTATATAAAACGCACACATTAGAGGATGAACAGGAGTGTTTATATTACCAAATTAGCAAGTTATTACCCCAACGAGCCGGTATCAAATGATGACATTGAGAAGTTCCTCGGACTGATCAATGATAATCCATCAAAGGCGAGACCTCTGATCCTGCGCAACAACCAGATCAAGAAACGTTTTTATTCTTTTGATAAAGAAGGTAAGACTACGCATACCAATACCAACCTGACGCGTCTTGCTATTGAAAAATTGTTTGATGAAAAATTCAAACAGTCGGATATACAGCTTCTTTCGTGTGGTACAACTACACCCGATCAAATGCTTCCACCTCACGCAGCCATGGTACATGGTGAAATGGGTGGTCATCCGGTAGAGATCAACACAGCAGCAGGTTCATGCAGTGCCGGTATACAGGCGCTCAAGTTTGGATATCTTTCAGTTTTATCTGGCAACACTACCAACGCAGTGTGTACGGGTTCTGATCGTTTTTCGAAATGGATGCAGGCAAAGTTCTTTAAAGAAGAAGCTGAAAAAGTTTCGCAGCTTGAAGGTGGCGATGGCATGATTGCTTTCGAAAAAGATTTCCTTCGCTTCATGTTGTCAGACGGAGCAGCGGCTGTATTACTGGAAGATAAACCAAACGCTGACAAACTTTCTTTGCGCATCGATTGGATCGAACAAAAATCATATGCTCACGAGCTTCCGGCTTGTATGTATTATGGTGCTGTGAAAGATGAGACCGGTAACTTTATTGGTTGGAATGATCTGGAGCAGGCGCAATGGGCTGGCGAGTCTGCCTTTGCACTTAAGCAGGATACAAAACTGCTCGGAGAATTCATCGTGAAGAAGGGTGGAGAGTTTATGAAAGAACTCGTAACCAAGCGGAATATAGATGTAGAGAATCTCACGTATTTTCTGCCGCATCTTTCATCACAATACTTTGCATCACGCATAGCAAAAGAACTTGAAGTTCTGAATCTGGATATACCATCATCCAAATGGTTTACAAATTTAACATGGGTTGGTAACGTAGGGGCGGCATCTCCCCTGTTGATGCTGGAGGAATTATTTAACTCTGGCCGTGTGAAGAAGGGTGATACAATCTGGATGATGATTCCGGAAAGTGCTCGTTTCAATTACGGCTATGTAATGCTTACGGTAGTATAACCGTTGGCCGTAATGTCTGCAAGTCGTTAACTGTTATCCGTTATTTCGTTTTTTAACTGTTAACAGGTAAACGATTAACAGATAACAGTTAATATTATATTCCAAAAGACAACGGCTATGAAACAGGAACAAGTACCCCAGGATCAGGAGAACCTTAACGAAGGCAAGCTGGCCAAGCTATATTATGCTACTGACGATAAGGGCAACTATGTAAAGGTAAACAGCATTGGCTGGGAGCCTGAAACAGTTGCCATGCAACAAGCCTGGGATGTAGTAAACGATGAAGTTGAAATAGCCCGTAAGAAAGTAATTGAAGGTAAAGCCAGTCCGCTGCTTTACTGGATCAAGAAAAACATCATGACTACCGGCATGGTGGCCGCGTATGCTTCCACCTTCGGATTTCTCGTTCGCCTGCACTGCAAGCCTTCGTTCTTTAACAGGCTCAGCAGAAAGCAACTTGAAAAGTACGCCTATACATTCCGCATCTCTGTTGAAGAATTAACCGATATCGAAAGACTCAAAAAAAATGACCGTTAATTTCGACCATAAACAATCTGCTCACTGCGAGAGTGGCGTTGTGTCAAACCTGCTTCGGTTTCACGGAATGGAGTTTGATGAGCCCATGGTGTTTGGCATTGGCTCCGGACTTTTCTTTACATATTTACCCTTTGTGCGGGTAAATGGTATACCGGGGGTTGCCTATCGAATCTGGCCCGGACAAATTTTCAAACGCTTTTCCGATCGTCTCGGAATAAAAATAGAACGCAAAAAATTTTCGAATCCTGCGAAAGCCATGGACGAACTCGACCGCATGTTAGACAAAGGTCAGCCTGTAGGTATGCTTACGTCTGTGTTCTTCCTTGATTATCTTCCGGCTGCCTATCGTTTCCATTTCAATGCTCATAACATTATTGTTTTTGGAAAAGAGAATGGCCGTTACCTGGTGAGCGACCCGGTAATGGAGCAGACCACTGATATATCATATGAAGATCTGGCGCGGGCGCGCTTTGCCAAAGGTATGCCGGAGCCCAGTGGACGTATGTACTATCCGTTGCGTGTACCGGGTGACTTCAGTGTTGAGAATGCATTGTGGACCGGTATAAAACAAACGAGCGATCACATGACGCGTATACCCATGCCGTTGGTGGGAACAAAAGGTATGAAATACCTGGCAGGCCGGATGCGCAAATGGCCTGAACGTATTGGCGATCGTAAAGCTATACTCTGGCTTGGCAATCTTATTCGCATGCAGGAAGAGATTGGTACAGGCGGTGCAGGTTTTCGTTTTATATATGCTGCCTTTTTGGATCAGGCTGGCCATAAACTCAACAATGAAAAACTGATTGATCTTTCGAAACAGCTTACCAAAACCGGTGACAAGCTTCGCGACTTCGCTTACTATGCAGGGCGTGTTTGCAAGAATCGTAAATCGGATACCAAAACATTTGCTGAGTTAGGAGATATACTGGAAGAATGCTCACAACAGGAGCAGGCTATATTTAATGAACTATACGAAGTGAGCAGATCAAAATGAGCACCAGTGCAGTTCACCTCATCAACCTCACGAAGCAGTACCCTCATAGCACCAAACCCGCTGTTTCCAATTTAACGCTTCATATTCCTGAAGGCGCTGTATATGGTTTGCTCGGTCCGAATGGTGCCGGTAAATCTACTACCGTTATGATGCTCTGCGGCCTGATGCGGCCCGATGCAGGCACGGTAAATGTACTCGGTATGGACATGCAGGAACAGAGTGTAGAGATTCGAAAAAAGATAGGCGTTGCATCACAAGATATAGCGCTCTTTCCTACACTTACGGCATACGAAAATCTTTTTTACTTCGGTCGCATGTATGGCATGTCGGGCTCAATGATCCGACAGCAGATCGATAAATATTTACATGTATTCGGACTAACAGAAAAGTCCAAGAAGATTGTTCACACTTTTTCCGGAGGAATGAAGAGACGCCTCAACCTGATGGCGGCATTACTTCATCAACCGAAACTGGTTATACTCGATGAGCCAACGGCCGGGGTAGACGTGCAGTCAAGAAACATGATTCTTGATTTCCTGACGCTTCTCAAAAGTGAAGGCACTACGATTATATACTCATCACATGTGCTGGAAGAAGCCGAGCGCATTTGCTCGCATCTCGGTGTAATTGATGAAGGAAAGTTCATCACCGAGGGTACACTTGTGGACATCATGAATACACATTCTGACTGCCAGAGCCTGGAGCAGTTATTTCTGAAGTTAACCGGTAAAAATATTCGCGATTGAAAACACTGGCTACTATATATAAAGAGTTTCTGTTACTGATTCGTGATCCGGGTGGGCTCGCATTGATCTTTATTATGCCGCTGGCACTCGTTATGGTTATGGCATTAGTGCAGGATGCTCCCTTTCGCGATTACCAGGAAATAAAACTGGATGTATTATTTGTCGATCAGGATGGCGACTCACTCAGTGCAAAAGTAAAGCAGGCGTTTGATGCTTCTCCCAATGTAAACCTGGTAGTAAAGACCGACACTACAGAAGCAAAACAACTTGTACGTTCCGGTGCATTTAAAGCAGCGATTGTTATACCGGCACATTCAAGTGAGACACTGCGCGAAAAAACAAGACAACTCATTGTTGAAGTATTTTCCAATTTCGGATTAACCGAAGCTCCAAAAGATTCTGTTGACCTTGCCGCGATCGGTATAAAAGTATTATTCGACCCGGCTATCAAATCAAACTATAAACAAACGCTTACCGGTGGTATTCAAAAAATTGTAGCAGGCATCCAGGCCGAATGGATATTGGATGAGTTACAAAATCAATTAAGCGAGGGCCGCAGCGATGTTAAAAAGACTCCGGTAAATCTCACTGAAATTATACAGGTAAATGAGCAATACGCTTCTGAAAAAAAATATGAAGGGTTAATGCTTAACTCCGTTCAGCACAATGTGCCGGCATGGACTATGTTTGCTATGTTCTTTATACTTTACCCGCTGGCCGGTAATTTTATAAAGGAGCGTGAAGAAGGCAGCATGCTTCGCCTGCGTCTTATTTCTGGTTCGCAGTTCCCCGTTATCTCCGGTAAGTTTGCTTTTTACTTTCTTGTTTGCCTGTTGCAGTTTGTATTGATGATTGCAGTAGGTATATACATTATGCCCTTGCTCGGCTTGAGTAAACTGGTGCTGGGCACTAACATTATCGGTATATTACTGGTAGCTTGTTCGGTAGCGATGGCTGCCACGGGTTACGGTGTATTGATCGCAGTATACTTTCGCACGCCACAGCAGGCACTTTCATTCGGGTCTGTATCCGTGGTGATTTTGTCGGCCATTGGAGGCGTGTGGGTACCGGTGTATGTAATGCCGGAGATTTTACAGACCCTTAGCCGATTTTCGCCCATGAGCTGGGGACTGGAAGCTTTTAATGACTTATTTTTGCGTCAGGCATCAATACAGACTATTTTACCGAATGTATTGCGATTAACGGGGTTCTCACTGGTGGCTTTGTTCATCAGTGTTATCATCCATAAATCACGCACGATTTTATAACCGAATATATATTTATACCCCAACATGAAGAAAACAGTAGACGAACTTGTTGTAGAACTCCGGGCAGAACTGATCAAGCAATTAAATCTTGAAGACATGCTTCCGGAAGGATTTAATGAAAATACTCCTCTATTCGGTGAAGGTCTTGGCCTTGATTCTATTGACTCATTGGAACTGGTAGTGTTGCTCGATAAGAACTATGGCATTAAACTGAAAGATCCGAAAGAAGGCCGCCATGTATTCTATAGCATTCGCACCATGGCAGAGTATATTCATCAGAACAGCACGCGTGTATGAGCCAACGTGTGTTCATCACGGGATATGGCATCATAACATCACTTGGTAAAAACGCAGCGGAAAATCTTCAGTCACTTATTGATCGCAAAGCCGGGTATGGTGCGCTGAATGTGCTTGACACGGTTCATCGTGCAACCTTGCGCGCATGCGAAGTAAAAATTATAGATCAGCAATTATTCGAAGCGCTTAATATTCGAACAGATACTGGTTTTACGCGCACCACATTACTGGGACTTACTGCACTGCAGGAAGCCATCAGCATGGCTGGACTCACACCGGAAGAAGTTCGCTCATCGGGTTTACTCTCTGCGACAACCAACGGAGGTATTCGCGAGTTTGAAAAATATTATTACGAACTGATGGACCCGGCACAACGTGGCGACTTCGTTCGTTTTACCGATACTGCTAATCCCGGAGAACACTGTGAACGTTTAGCCGACTTTGTCGGAATAAAAAAATATATAGGCACCATCAGTACAGCCTGCTCATCGTCAGCGAACACGCTGATGCAGGGTGCACAACTGATCCGCCATAAAAAACTTGATCGTGTTATTTGTGGTGGAGCCGAATCGTTATCAAAATTTACCATCAACGGCTTCAACTCACTCATGATCCTCGACACAGAACATTGCCGGCCTTTTGACAGTACGCGCAAAGGACTTAATCTTGGAGAAGGTGCAGCTTATATTGTGCTGGAGTCAGCAGAAGAAGTAGAGCGGTCGGGAAGAAAACCAATTGCAGAATTAAAAGGGTATGGCAACGCGAACGATGCATTCCATCAAACGGCATCATCACCGGATGGTAAAGGAGCATTTATAGCGATGGAACAGGCGCTGGCCATGGCGAATGTTCGGCCGAATGAAGTTGACTATATCAATGCCCACGGTACGGCTACTGAAAATAATGATCTCTCGGAAGGTTTAGGTATACAACGTTTATTTGGGAACCGCGTTCCTGATTTTAGTTCAACCAAGTCCTATACCGGGCATACACTGGCCGCAGCCGGAAGTGTTGAAGCTATATACTGCGTCATGGCCATTCAGCAACAAATGGTATGGCCTAACCTGAACTTCGAGAATCAAATGCCGGAACTCTCCATCACCCCGGTGCGACAATTAAAACGAAGTGCATCCTTAACAAATGTGCTGTCTAATTCGTTTGGCTTTGGAGGCAACACATCTTCCTTATTATTAGCATCTGTGTAAGTATGAAGGGGCAACCAGTGTATTACATTAACGGTATAGGTATACTTTCTCCGCAAAAGACATTTGATAACGATGCCTTTCTGACGGAGCTGTCGTCCTACCATGAAAATGTACTCACCTGCGTTACGCCTGAGTTTAAAAACTATATCAACCCGATACAGTTAAGAAGACTAAACCGCATGCTTCGTATCGGTCTCACGGCCGCCACAATATGTCTGCGCGATGCCAAGGTGCAAACTCCTGAGGGTATCATTACCGGTACAGGTTACGGATTTCTGGATGAGACCGCTAAATTTCTGCGCGAGCTATTGCAGCAGCAGGAGAAGCAGCTTACACCTACATACTTCATGCAAAGCACATACAATGCTCTGTCGGGGTTGATTGCCTTGTCGGTAAAATGTATGGGCTATAACAACGCATACGTAAGCCGGGGACTCGCGTTTGAAAATGTACTGGATGATGCCATGCTGAGACTGATTGAAAACCCGGATGCTAATTATTTGATAGGAGCGTTTGATGAAGCTGCCGAAGTACAGTATTCAGCCAGTATTCGCGAAACTTATTTCAAGGCAGAGCATATACATAACCTGGATCTTTTCAACACCACTACCAAAGGTTCTATACAAGGCGAAGGGGCTGCTTTCTTTATGCTATCGGGCAAACCATCGGATACAACGTGGTGTGTACTGCACGATATGCAGTTTATTTACAATCCTGCTGATGCAGAAGAAGTAAAGAATGGTGTAGCAGCGTTTCTTCAGAAAAATTCTTTATCGATACAGGATATTGATTTGTGGGTTGATGGCGCCAGCGGAGATATAGTACGTGACAGCGTAATAAAAGAACTGGCTCAAACTACTTTCAAAGGTATATTTCATACACGCTTCAAGCATCTCTGCGGGGAGTCGTGTACAGCGTCTTCCTTTGCACTCTGGCTCGGGGCATCTATCATCCGGCATCAACACGTTCCTGATCCATTGAAGCTATATCCTGAAAAAAATCCAGCGCAGCTAAAAACGGTTCTCATCGTGAACCAATACATGAATAAGAATTTCTCTTTCTTCCTGTTAAGACAGAAATAAAAAATGCTCCGAATATCGGAGCATTTTTATTTATAGTGTTTCGCTGAACTCCGATCAATGCGACACAAACTTCAATCCTACAATGGAACTGATAAGCGTGCAAATAAAGAACAGTCGCCAGAAGTCTGCGGGTTCTTTAAAGAAAATAATACCAACGATCACGGTGCCAACGGCACCTATACCTGTCCATACTGCGTACGCTGTTCCCATCGGTAATGTGAGCGTTGCGCGGTAAAGTAAATACATACTGATGCTCATGGTAACAAAGAATCCAACACCCCATAGCACTGATGTTGTACCAGATGTTTCCTTTGCTTTGCCAAGACAAGTTGTAAAGCCCACTTCAAATAATCCGGCAATGATAAGAATGATCCAGTTCATGATTATTGTTTACAATTGTTATTTCCTTCATCTAATATACCTGCATCGCTGCTACTACAAACTCTTCCATAGATAAAGGGTCGCATAAGCCTCCCAACCCCTATATTTCTTATAAAAAGTTTTTACCTGGTCGAGCGTGGGTTTCTCTTTCATACGTTTCAGATTTTTGATTGCGTTGTGAACACCCGCATCCTCCAGCGGAAACGCATCGGTATAATGAAACGTTTTCATCAATGCATAATTGGCTGTCCAATTGCCGATGCCCTTTATCTTCATTAATTTTTCTTTTGCATCCTGCAGAGGTAATCCTGCCAGTTTCTCTTTGGATATTTCGTTGCTTGCAAATGCTTCAGAAATAGTAACTACATATTTACTCTTCTGCCGCGAGAACTGTAACGGCAAAAGCACTTCATCGTTCAGCAATGACACAACCTCGGGCCGGGGAAACAAATGATAATCTAGGTCACCAAAGATCATCTTCTCACCAAAATTTTCTACAAAGCGTTGCTTAAGAGTATATGCAAATGATAAATTAATTTGCTGCCCCAGCACAGCCCAAATAATAGACTCAAACAAATCGGGCTGCCCTACAATTCTATAGCCAAAAAATTTTTCAACCAGGTCTTTCATATACTTATCTTTTGCCGATAACGTATAGAATGGTTTTATATCGGTATCAAGATCAAACCAGTCGCGGATATATACTTCTAATGTATTTTTAATAGATGATGTTAACTTCGTATTGAGTACATGCACGCGAAGATTTTCACGATCATGTTGCTGCACATTAAACAATACTGCATCCTGCCCTGCCTTTAACAATTTGGTTACACTCGATTCTTCACAACGGTGCAGGATCTCACGTGGAGAACGCTTCAGAAAATCCAATGACAATTTAAAATCAAATTCTGCAGGAACAGGAATCGTAAAAGTCTTCATACGGGTCTTTGCATTTATACCATGCCTTGCAATACTACTAAATCAATTGTGGTTATAGAAAGTTCAACAAACAAACACAGAAAAAGCAAGATCCGGGTTGATGTCATCCGAATATGAGCTTTCATTTGCTGAAAAAAAGTATGATCACGCTGGAAAGTCTGAACTGGAACCGCATACAAGAATCGCTTGACGAGAAAGGTTATGCGCATATCCCTACCGTGTTATCAGCAGAAGAATGCAGGAAGCTGACGGCATACTATACGCAGGAAGATATATACCGAAGTGTAATCAATATGCAACGTTATCGCTTTGGTAAAGGGGAGTATAAATATTTCAAGTACCCGCTACCACCCGCCATTCAAAAGCTCCGTGAAACAATATATAGTCCGCTGGCTGTTATTGCGAATGAATGGATGAATAAGCTCTCGTTGGATATACAATTTCCGCTAGAACATCAACAGTTAATTACACGTTGCCATGAAGCTGCACAACTGCGCCCAACACCTTTGATTCTTCGTTACGAAACTGGCGGGTTCAATACACTTCACCAGGATCTGTATGGAGAAGTATACTTCCCGTTCCAGATAGTATTCGCATTAAGTCAGCATGGTAAAGACTATGAAGGCGGAGAACTTGTGCTGACGGAGCAGATCCCACGCGCACAATCAAAAGCTATGGTAATGCGACTGAACCAGGGCGATGCCTTAATCTTTACCACCAATTTCCGGCCAGTAAAAGGAACGCGTGGCTATTATCGTGCAGCCATGAAACACGGAGTAAGCGAAGTTAAATCCGGTATACGCCATGCGCTGGGAATTATATTTCATGACGCCACATGATCAGTCATAGCGATATTACCACACGCGAATTGCAGCGTATGATCCATCGCTATACTATACATCTGGGTGGCAATGCTTCGCTAAAAATATATGGTACACTTCATTGTCGCTCGGGTAAAAGAATGAAGAAAGTGAACCGGGTATTTTTTGAAAGCGAGGCAGAGGCCATTGCCCATGGCTATCGTCCGTGTGCGCATTGTATGCGAGCTGCCTATCAGCAATGGAAACTGCGCAAGAAGCAGGTTGAGTAACGGCAGGTGATGCTGCAACTTTGTATACAAATAAACACAACTTATCATGAACACGTTATATAGCATCCCAAAATCAGTGGCTACTTTTGCATCTGTGACGGACAACGAAAATCAGATCAACTATCAGCGCATCGAACAGGCTATACGCTACCTGGAGGAAAACTTCAAGCGTCAGCCTGCACTGGACGAAGTAGCTGAAAAGATTCATGTGAGTCCATTCCATTTTCAACGCATGTTTACCGAATGGGCGGGCATAAGTCCGAAACGTTTTCTTCAGTTTCTTACTATTGATTTTCTGAAAGAGAGATTACAAGAATCGAAGAACCTGGTTGAAGCAGCGGAGGCAGCAGGTCTCTCGAGTCAATCGAGAGTATATGATCTCTTTACAACATTAGAAGCTGTAACACCACAAGAGTATAAACAACGCGGAGCCGGTATACGCATTGAGTATGGCTTTCACGCAACACCATTTGGTATATGTTTAATTGGCGTAACGGAACGTGGCATCTGCTGGCTGTCTTTTCTTACCAATGATCAGGACCCACGCACAGAGCTCGAACAAATGAAACAGCACTGGAATAATTCTATATTCCACGAAGATCATTTACTCACACAGGCTTTTGTAGAAAAGGTATTCAGCGCAAATGCATCTTCGCAGAAACTACATCTGTTTGTGAAGGGAACTAACTTTCAGGTGAAGGTATGGGAAGCGTTGTTGCGAATTCCTGCCGGCAATGTTATTACGTATCAGGATATAGCGTTATCGGTTCATAATCCAAAAGCACTGCAGGCAATTGGTTCGGCCGTGGGTTCCAATCATATAGCCTATCTTATACCCTGCCACCGCGTAATTCGCAAAGACGGTATATTGGGAGAGTATCGCTGGAGCTCAGCTAAAAAGAAAAGTATTATTGGCTGGGAGATGGCAAAAACTGTTGGAGAGTAACTCCAACAGTTTTTTAGTATATATATACTATATCAGTATTTCTCTTCCTGGTTTGGAAAGTCCTTTGCCTTTACATCCGAAACGTATTGCGTTACAGCTCCCGCCACAATGCTGCTCAGATCAGCATAGCGTCTTAAAAAGCGTGGTTTGAATTCCTGCGTGATACCAAGCATATCCTGCATTACGAGAACCTGTCCGTCAACATCGGGACCAGCACCAATACCGATGATCGGTATATGTACAGACTCGGATACTTTCTTTGCCAATACGGCTGGTATTTTTTCAAGTACTATACCAAAGCATCCGCATTGCTCCAGCATTTGAGCATCTTCTATCAGCTTGGCTGCTTCTGCTTCTTCTTTTGCACGTACGGAATATGTACCGAATTTATAGATAGACTGTGGTGTTAAGCCGAGGTGTCCCATAACCGGTATACCTGCACTTAAAATTCTTTCGACAGAATCTTTCACTTCACTTCCACCTTCCAGTTTTACAGCGTGCGCTCCGGCTTCTTTCATAATGCGAATAGAAGAACGCAGAGCTTCACCCGAGCTTCCCTGGTATGTACCGAAAGGAAGATCCACCACAACCAGCGAACGCTTCACAGCGCGCACAACCGATGCGGCATGGTAAATCATCTGGTCGAGCGTAATGGGCAGTGTTGTTTCGTGTCCAGCCATCACGTTGGATGCGGAGTCGCCTACCAGGATAACATCTATACCGGCACTATCAATAAGGCGTGCCATGCTATAGTCGTATGCAGTAAGCATCGCGATCTTTTCACCGCGGTTCTTCATCTCCTGTAACTGATGCGTAGTAATACGCTTAACCTCTTGTTTATGAACAGACATGATAGGTGGATTTTTAAAAATAAA
>DJFR01000205.1:33823-34748 GCA_002432545.1 Flammeovirgaceae bacterium UBA5867
TCCAACGTGATCTCGTTTTCCTGCGGAGCTTGTTTATCGAGATTGATCTTGACGAGTTTTACTTCTATAGGAGATATACTCTCAACCTGTTTGGCCAACAGTTTCGCGAGTACATATCCCTGCCCGTCAATACCTGCTATGACAATATTCTTCTCTTTAAAGTTATGCTCGTAGATCTCGAAGGCCATTCGCTTGATCTTCTGCTTTACCTGGTCGGCATCGAGTATTAAACTTTTTTCAGTTGTCATGACAGTAAGTACATACGAATGATCAAAAAAATTCCTGTGACCGTACAAATATACTAGCCTGGTATAGGTAACGATTTGCTGTCTTTGAATGTAGACAGAATTACCATAGACTGAAGACTGTCCACCACTTCGATATTCGATACCTTGTCAAGCATGAGCTGCTGATAGGCTGCTATATCTGCACAAACGATCTTCAGAATAAAATCGCCTGAGCCTGTGATGTGATGACACTCCACTACCTCATCTACGCTTTTTATAGCGGTAATAAATTTGTTGATGTTTTCTTTGTTATGACCTTTCAGTGATGCCATAACAAATGTACTTACACCCAGACCAACGCTGGCCGGATCAATGACAGCGTGATAACTTCTGATCACTCCGGAAGTTTCAAGCTTGTTAACACGCTCCAAAGTAGGTGCTGGCGACAGCCCTATCTCTTTTGCTAACTGTGCATTGGTTATGTTTGAGTTTTTCTGAAGGATCTCCAGGATCTTGCGATCAGTGGCGTCTAACTTAATGTTGGTCTTCATGTTCATAGCAGATGAGAGTTCGTCTTCCAAATAAAATTTGGCCAAAAATAAGAGAAAAATAGAATTGTATGGCTAACAGATGTTAATTATTTAACTTAATAACGCTGCATAAACCTGTCGATATTTGGCCACTCCGCTTTGAAGCGA
>DJFR01000205.1:34882-49298 GCA_002432545.1 Flammeovirgaceae bacterium UBA5867
TTATATAGGCAGGTACTTCTTCGCGCACTGCCGAGCGTACAATAAAATCAGCATCACCTTTAACCAGATGCAGATCCGGAGTAAGCACCAGGAACTTTGCTGTCGGCTTTTGGTCCCTGATCTTTTTATAGAACGACACCATATCATTCCACAAATACCACGTACCAATGGAGCCGAGGTATAGTACTATATAATCATTGGCCGATAGACCGAGCGTTGTACGCAACGCTGACTGTCTTTCATTAGTAACTTTTTCAGGATCGAACAGACTCAGATCTACGCAGCATGGAATCACCGTTACCTTATCGGGTTGATCCGTAACTTTCCACGAGAGAACTACCTGCTGGGCTGCTTCTGTCAGTACAACTACAGAATCTGCTGCCTGCAAAAACTCACGTTCTTTCTTCTTAAAGAATGTATAGACCGATTTATACAGAGGGTTGCTCAGATTCCACAACCCACCCTCTACGCGCTCATCGGCCCAGAAGCCGCGCATATCAAAAATAAACCGGATGCCATACTTCTTCTTCAACCACAAACCTGTTAAGGCTGTTATATAGCTTCGACAATGCACGATCGAGAAATTCCGTTCCTGGTGCAGTTGACGCGCCCGTTTTCTTAATACGGTAAGATCATAAAAAGTTGAAAGCACCGGAGGACGCTTGTGATACATAAGCGGTTCCCACAGCAACTTATTTGCTATACAATATGCTCGAATCTTATCACCGTATACCGGGAAACGTTCGGGCTTCTCAAAACTTATAATCGTAATGGTGTAACCAACTTCTGATAGTCCGGCCAAGTACGGAAGTATCTGTGATTGCCCCAGCGGATCTGTCAGTCCATCATAGGATAGATATAGTATATTTTTATTGGAAGACGATTTCATTGATTTTCCTTCAGCCACTTGTGCAATACGATTAACACCCAGACCCGGTTATACAAATAATCTTTACCGCTATAAAAATCAGCCACTAACTTTTTAATATACGATGCATTGAATAACCCGATTGATTCAATTGTCTCATCACTCAGATAGGAATCTACCAGGTACCGAAGATCCTTCTTCAACCAGTTCGCCAGCGGCACACTAAAGCCCCATTTAGGCCGGTCGATCAACGCATCTGGTATATAATTGCGTAACAATTCTTTTAGCAGCCATTTTGCCTTACCATCGCGAACCTTTAATGAAGGATGCAATGAAAAAGCAAATTCTACAATACGATGATCGAGTAAAGGACAACGGCATTCCAGCGCGTAGTACATGGAAGCGCGATCAACCTTTACCAGCAGGTCATCTTTTAAATAATATTGAAAATCAAACAGGGCTTGTTGTTCACCGGCAGTCAACGTTCCTTCGTGCAACGATGCATCGGTATAGTTAAAAGGTCTAAATATACTCTTGTCGCTTAACAACTGGTCACGGATTTCCTGCTGCGAAAAGAAATATTGCTCCTGCGAAAAAATATGACTTCGTATACTCCCGATTTTTACGGGCTCCAGCAGCCGCGCAATTCGCTCCAGGCGACTTTTACCAGACATCTGCAAGGCAAGCTTTAAGGGTTGCTGCGCTATTTTCATAAAGGGATTCGCGAGGCGATTTGCCCACGCGTAAGAGCCATATCCCTGAAACAGTTCATCGCCTCCGTCACCGGTAAGTATAACTTTTACCTCCTTCCGCGCCAGCTTTGACACAAGCATAGTAGGTATAGCGGATGTATCAGCAAAAGGCTCATCGTAATGCCGCTGGTATACTTCCAGAATATTGATAGCCTCGCGTTCGGTTAATATATATTCGGTATGATCAGTGCCGAGGTGCGTGGCGACATCTCGCGCATATTTACTTTCATCAAATTTACTTTCTTTAAATCCTATGCTGAATGTCTTCAGCGGATTTGATAGCTGCCGTGAAGCAACAGCCGACACCAATGATGAGTCGGTGCCACCACTCAGAAATGTACCTAAGGGTACATCACTGATAAGTCTCTCCTGCACCGCTTTATCAAGCAGTGTTGTCAGCTGTCGCCTGGCATCCTCGGGCGATCTGATTTCACCAGGGTGTATATTTCCGTGAAGATTCCAATAGCGTTTAGGGCTTACGCTAAGATCATCCTTTACAACGGCATAGTGTGCTGCCGGAAATTTAAATATATTGGTATAGATCGTGTCAGGTTCCGGTATATATCCGAGGTGCAGAAATGTTGCGACAATATCCTTATTGACCTTAACGTTGCTGCGGATAACCGGATGCTGCAAAAGTGACTTGATCTCCGATGCAAAAGCAAAAATCCCCTCTGACTGAAAATAATATAGAGGTTTTTTACCGGCACGGTCTCTGAACAAATATACTTTATGTTCCTGCTGATCAAGTATAGCAATAGCAAACATACCTTCGAGGCTGTCAACCATTTTCTCTTTCCATATAGCAAAGGCTTCGGCTATAACCTCCGTATCAGAATGTGTTTTAAAAGATACCGAATACCGTGAACTCAATTCTTCACGAACCTGCCGAAAGTTATAGATCTCACCGTTAAAGACTACAATGTATCTTTGATCGCGTGAATGAAAGGGTTGATTGGCTCCCGTACTAAGATCAATTATACTCAGCCGTGTATGCGCTAAAGCAATCGTACCGGTTTTATCTACAAATATACCGTTGGCATCTGGGCCGCGGTGAAGTATACCACTCACCATACCCGAGGCAGCCTGCTGATCGATTATTGTTGTTGATACTATTCCCGCTATACCGCACATAACTCGTTAATCTAAATCAATGTTATGTAAAAGCAACATGCCCGCATATATCGACACTCGAAACCGGTAGTTGACTATAGCCTTGAAGAATTCACGCGAGCATCCTTCTTTCATCCAATCGTGTAACTCTATAATGATAACCTTTGTTTTCGGCAACCAGTATTCGTAATTGGAAGCGAATAAGTCTTTCTCTGCACCCTCAATGTCCAATTTCAAAAGGTCGATTTGTGAAATGCCGTTTTTTTTTATTAGTGTCTCAATGCTAATCGCTGAAAAAGAATCAGCATTCGCTGCCGTACACTCTTCTACCTGAAAGGCCCATGCATGCTCATTCTTATCTTTTATTCGCAGATAAGAATCGTTCCGCCACAAAGCTGACTGTATCGGGTGCGTATTTGCATACACGTTGGCATTTTGTGCCAATACAGAAAAATTTTTAGAATCCGGTTCTACAGCATATATACTTGCATCCGGAAACCTGATCTTAAAAAAAACAGTAGCCAAGCCTATGTTGGCACCCGCATCAACAATGACGGAAGGATTTTGAGACAACGGAAAATTATACTCTTTAAACAAAAACACTTCCCTAAATACCTGGCGGTCCGTTGTGCCGGGGCGCAAATGTATCGGGAATTTATACCCCGCTAAATATATGCTTGCAGATTGCAGAACTTCAACCTTCAAAAAAGTCTTACAACCTGACCATAGGCCCAGGCTGATTATATACCTCGGAAGTAATGCTAGCGAAGCCATTTACTAATTACCCTTTTCGTTACGTCCATAATTACACCGGGTCTTTTCAGTATGGCTTTCAAAAGAAAATAAAAGCCACGCTTCAAATTCCGGCCGTCACCTGCCCACGAAGCAGCTAATATAAGATACATCTTTGAGAAACATTGACGCTCGAAAGACGCACTTCGAAATAGCCTGGCGTTGCTGGCCTTTTCAAAAACCAGTAAAACATCGTGCTCCATGCGGGCTATATTCTTGTGCATGTTGTTGCCGTGAATCCGGTACATCCATGTTGGCTTATCAACCCTTCCGATTTGATACTGAACAGCAACACGAATGAAAAAATCCTGATCGGCAGAAGTGGAGAGTCGGTCATCAAAAAAACCAACGTTGTCCATCACTTCACGTTTTACCAAAATACTGCTGGGACCAGGTACCTGCGTTCCATTCCAGGCCAACATGTCTTCAAGCAGATTTCCCTCTTTACCAGCAAGCACTTGCTCAAGCGGACTCGAGCGTTCATCAATCACAAAAGCATCAGCGTGTACTAATCCGAAGTCGCCCGATTTAAACTTGTTTAGTTTAGCTTCCAGGTTATCAGGCAGCCACACATCATCAGCATCCAGAAATGCTATATATTTTCCTTGAGAAATTTTATAGCCTTGATTACGTGCTACCGATACCCCCTGGTTAACCTGTTGTATATATTTTATTTGATTCTTGTCGGTATATGGGGCGAGAACTTCTTTCAGATCATCCGTTGAACCATCGTCAACAACAATAATCTCAAAGTCTGTCACAGATTGTTGAAGTACAGAATTTATCGTATCGGTAATATACCTGGCACTATTGTATGCCGGAATAATAACAGAAACCAGAGGAGCGCTCATCTTGTTCAGTTAAGGTAGAGGGTTTCTAATTTCTTCACGTACCCTTCGATTGAAAAGCTGGAGACGTCCTGCTTGCCCTGCTTCACCAAATTGATGCGAAGCGTTTCATTATTCAGCAGGAAAAAAATGCTTTTATATATCTGGTCGCTGTTCTTATAGTCAACAACCAACGCATTCTTTTCATGCTGAATAAACTCACGTGCTATACCTGAAAGTGTAAATATACAAGGGACACCTACAACTAAGGGCTCTATATAAGTTTGTCCGAATGCTTCAGCATGGGGATCTGTTGGCACATGTACAAATATATCGAAGATACGGTATAGCGCAGCCAGGTCATTCTCAAAACGTATTTGTGTATACGATTCCTCCGGAAGACTCTGCAGTATATTTTTTATCTCCGTCTCATAATCGCCATGGGCATTGGCCAGTACCAGGTGAGCAGCGGGATATTGTTTCTGTAGTTCCTGAAATGCAGGGATTATATATTGTACACCTTTCCAGGCAGTATACCTTGCAATTACACCTATAACCGGGCCGGAAGTATCAATCAGTTTTGTTTTTTTGCGCACTATATTAACACGCTCAATCGGCACATTATTAAAATACTCGAAATCAAACCCATGGTGGATGAGATGAATTTTACTTGCATCGGCTTTGTCCCAGGAAGTTAAAATCTCCTGAACGTTTTGCGATATAGCCACAATGTGCGTAGCGAGCCAGTTACAAAGCTTGTCCCATTTCAACCCGGACGGGTACTCACGATAATGAATTGTAGCATGGTGCCGGGTATATATACGTTTGGGTATACGTAACAACCACGCGGCTGTAAGGCCTAGTATATTAGCACGCCATAAATGTGTATGAACTGCGTGTGGTCGTTCTCTTCTCAATATGCGAATAATCTCCAGCCATTTGGCAGCATTCGATCCTGACTTTTTATCACTTACAACATAGTATCGAATTGATTTGCTGTCCAGCATCTTGCTCAGTTCAGATTCGTCTATACCTATAATAATAAAGAACAAATCTATCTTGGTATGCAGATGGTCTGCAATCCACTCGAAGGCTAACGCTTTGTCAATGTCTGAAACTATATAGGATACTTTTTTCCGCATGAGTCCATTTTTGAAGTTTGATTCCTGCTAGGAATTTAGATTCTTGTCAGGGAATATTTTGGCCCACGAGTGCAACGTCATATCGTACAATTTATACCGCAGCAGTTTAGGAAGTATATATTTCAACCATCCCTTGTCGACCACATTTACCCAAAGGCGAAATGAAAAAGGCCAGTAAAAAATCTTATCTGTTCTTGTGGGTGATGGCACATACTGTGTTTTTCGATCCGGATTCAGAATGCTTAACTTAACAATGGCTCTGCTATACTGACGCTGCCGGTTAATCATCCTGGGTAATGTATTCTCCTCCCAATGCGTAGCTTTATTACTCTTATCGATATATATAGCAACGCCTCTTTCCATAGCCCGGTATGCCAGATCATAATCTTCAGCATCGGTGAGGCGCTCATCAAAACCCCCAAGCATAGTAAATACAGACCTCTTCACCGAGCAGTTTGCGGCTGTAAAAAAAAGATTTCCGGAAGTTAGCCTGGTTACACTTTCAGGATAAGGAGCTAACCATTTGTCAGAAAGATATACCCTATAGTTGTGAATGTCTGATGCAGATTCATCAATAACCTCCCGTTGTCCTCCGGTTAGCAAAGCAGCTTCATACTGCCGATGAAAATCAACATGTTTCTGAATCGATTTTTCAAAAGGCTCTATATCGTCATCATAAAAAATCAGAAGTTCTCCGGATGATTCTTTTACACCTCTGTTACGAACAACAGCTCTCCCCTTATTTTCCTGGACAACTACTTTACAGGCAGCAAATTTGTTCTGAAAATTCTTCAGTATCTCTACGGTATTATCCTTTGAGCCATCAACAACGATCACCACTTCAAACTGCGTATAGGTTTGTTGAAGCAGTGCATTCAACAAAACAGGAATTTTGTTTGCGCCATTGTAGGTGGGAATAATAACAGAGACCTTTACATCCGTCATAAGGCTTATTTTTTAAGCAGCATACGATCCAGCAGCTTGATGATCTTGCGCTCAAACGGAGCGTAATATACCTTCATGAATTTATTCATGTTCTCTTCCATCAGTGCAGATTTAGCGCCTCCACTTTTACCCATTAAATGTATAACCTGTGCACGCGGATCAAAAGCTATACTATAACCTAATCTACGAAAGTCCATACACCATTGTACATCTTCTACGTACATAAAAAAATGATCGTTGAGTTTTGCTTCCGGAAGCTTTTGAAGTAAATCCCTCCGGAACATAAAGAACGTTCCCCAAACCCAGTCAGGAGCAGCAGGTTGGTTGTGATCAAAAAAGAACCCAAGCAAAATTTTCCCTCCTAAATCTGCAGGCAGAAACTTTTGCATGCGCAAGAGTTCAAATAATTTATACTTGACAGACGGGAATCGCTGACAATTGTGTTGCAGTTTTCCATCCGGATACTCGAGGCGTGCTGCCATTGCACCAATTGCACGATCTTTCTCAAGGACTTCAACACCTATAGCAACAGCATTGTTCTTTAAAATAGTATCACTGTTCAGCAACAAGATATAGTTACCGGTGGCTTTCGCTATGCCTAGGTTATTTCCTTTAGCAAAGCCTACATTAACAGAACTTACAATAAGTTGGATGTTCGGAAACCGTTCGAGAAATTTTTGTGGAGAAATCTCATGCGAAGCATTATCCACTACAATGATTTCGTAGGACAATCCTTCTGTCTTTGTGATAACACTTTGAATACACTGACACGTTAACTCGAACGTGTTATAGTTGACAATGATAATCGAAACATCCATTACGAAAAGATTCTTCCCCAAAGCGCTTTAACCCGTGCAGCATTCCGGTTGTTTCTCAAAAACAATTGAAACGTTGAAAGTGGAAACGCGGGCACTGTAAAGTTACGAATGAATTCATCAACGTTTCGACCTTTACAGTAACCTAGTGACGGCCATGCACGCGGTGATGCCGGGTGAAAATCACGGATATACTGGTAATTATTTTCATTGAGTGATTTCCATAAATTATAGTAACTCAATCGCTGCTTCTTTTCTTCCAGCTCTTCGGAAGCATGGCCCCAGTTATTTATTTTATACCAGAGTTCTTCATCCGACCGTGCCCACGTTTCATGAATTACATACTGTGGCACGAGTACATTAAAATGGCCGTTGTTGCGAGCACGTAGGTACTCCGGTAAGTTAGTAGCAAAGGGAGCATTCTCCGGTATATTTGACCGGAAGTCTACATATAAATATCCTTCCTCTGTTTTCTTTATCAACGGTACCAGACAAGGACACACGTTTAAAGGTTTATCGGTCGGTTTTGGATTGGGGTTAATCTCTTTCAACGCTTTTACAAAAGCAGTAAAATCCAGAAAATACTCATCGCTATCAATCTGAATATGCCATCCACCGGCACCCATCTTTTCAGCGATCAACATTCTATGACGGTTGCAATTTTGTCGCGAGTTTAATTCGGGCAATGAGAATACATCTTCATAAACGATGATCTTGTTTTTAACATCAATGTTTTTTACAAAGTCGTAAAACGCTTTACTATCAAACTCAAAAGGATTTCCTCCCCATGATTTCCGATCCTTATCAAGCGCCAGACAAATTATATCGGCTTCCGCATATATTCTGGGTATAGATTTTCTGAGCAGCTCCCAATCATAGGATACACAGAAACCAACCTTTATTATTGCTGAACCTATACTCATTTACTTTTTGTTACTTTGACTCAACACCCCAATACCTGCCCACTGTTGTTGATGATGCTCTATAAATTCAAGCGGATTATTATACTTCAATTTAACCTCGTTCCAGAATTCGTCCACTTTGCATTCGCTGTCGGGTCTATGGCGGGCTACATCATGCAACGCAATAAGTGCATCATCAGCTACAAGTTCTGAATATTGTTCGAAATCATGTTTTACACCTTCGTAGGTGTGATCTCCATCAATAAAAAGAAAATCTATTTTTAGATCGCCAAGAATTTCTTTTACGCGATCTAAAGTAGTTTTATCGTGCGAGTTAGCTCGCAATAAATGCATTTGTTGTTCGGGTGTACAAAACGTTTTATAAAATTCAGTCCTATACTCAGGATAGCCTCCTCCAAATTTACCCGCAGGAAGATCGATCGAAATAACTATAGCGTTTTTCTTTGCAAGCTTCGTAAAGAGGAACAAACTTCCTCCGTTTGCTGTACCAATCTCAACTATCACCTGGGGCTTGCGTTTCTCTACCAGTTCGCACAGCCTGGTAATTTCGCTTCTGACTTGTTTGATCCAGAAAAATCGCTGCCACTGCTCGCTATATATTTGCTCTACGAGTTGAAGTGCATTACGTTCTATAGCGTCTTTGTTTAATGACGGAGCGATTCTTTTAAGCTCGCGTCTCGCATTAAACTCATGCAGAAGTCCGATCAATTTCATCTGTGTTATTTAGTGGCTATGATGATTATATACCCAGACAGTTACCGGGCCTGTAAAAAACAGTTGTGCACTTTAAATTATAATCACCCGCACTAATTCCCCAAAATTCTATATATCGAAAACCTTTTTGTGTCATAATAGAAAAACATTCGGTATACCGCTCGCGCTCCGAATCATCTAAAATCAGTATACCCGTAGCATTTAGTGAATCTACAGCTTTCTTGCAACATTTTACACGTGCACGCCCATCCACTACAACTATATCGAAATGTATACCGGGTATATCAATTGCCTCCACATAAGCATCTGGAGATTCTTTACTATAAGAGACCGAAAATATCTTATTAGGTTCTTTGATTGATGGTTTCAGCTTTTCAAACCAGGCATTATCGTACTCAACAGAATATAGCGCTGCACCTTTTGCCTGGAAGTATAAAGATGAAGCTCCTGATCCGTACTCAAATATTTTCAATCCCTTTTGTATTCTTTTATCCAAAAAGACAACGGATGGATAAGTGAACCACGGAATTTCATGTCCGTTATTGTCAACTGGCTTTCGGTTGCTGAGCGATTGAAACCATCCTGTTTCAACAAAATATCCTGAGCGTTGAAAATCAAGCAATGTTTTTTCTTCATCATTAAGAAGTAATCGAAGAACCTGTTGTTTCCCTCCCTTGCCTAACAAGCCAAGTATTACTTTTTTTATTGTCTGATTTATACTACTCACCTATTTCAAATTGATGCTTTACTAAAAATGGTCCTTGTCTCTCGAGTACAGTTTTTCCTACCTTAAAGAAATCTCCACCTTCAACATAAAATACGCAGGCGTCTTTAATCCAATCGGCTACTATACCATTTACCTGCGAATACACCGTAAAGGAATATTTACCTTCATTAAAAGGGAAGTCTGCTATTTTTAAGTCAATATATCCTTTTTCACCTGAAAAATTCCCGTTAAAACCTGGAGTAAGTTCTGTGCTAAACCATGCCACCCGGTTGTTAAGATTATCGTTCATCCCTACATCCATACGCAGCGAACTGCCTTTGTAATTTTCATTACACAAATACCAAAAACGAAATGCAACGGTATGGCCAGACGAAATTCCTTTTACTTCTTCGCCTCGTTCATTTATCATTTGCACATCTGAGAATCGGATGGCACCATTGCCTTCGCGATCTTTTCGCGACAACAACGAACTGGACGCAAGCTGATCTACTACTGACAAGTACTTCGATAATACCTGGTCTATCTGACCGGCATAAGACACCGCACCATTTACCAACAGCAATCCTTTTTGACATAAGCCTGATACGGCCGTCATGTTATGGCTTACGAATAATATAGTCTTACCGCTACGGGTAACATCTTCCATTTTACCAAGACACTTCTTCTGAAATTCGGCATCACCCACGGCAAGTACTTCATCTATAATTAATATCTCGGGCTCCAGGTGGGCAGCTACAGCAAATGCAAGTCGCAATTGCATACCGCTCGAGTAATGCTTTAGTGGTGTATCAAGAAATTTTTCCGTGCCGCTGAAATCAACGATCTCATCAAACTTTGCTTTTATCTCGGCATGTTTCATACCGAGGATGGAGCCGTTCATGAATATATTCTCGCGACCCGTAAGTTCCTGGTGAAATCCTGTACCTACTTCCAGCAAACTGGCAATACGACCGCGCACCGTAATTCGCCCGGTGGTGGGTGGTGTAATGCGCGACAGTATTTTTAGCAACGTAGATTTACCGGCACCATTTCTTCCTATGATACCAATGGATTCTCCGGGCTGTACATCAAAAGATATATCGCGCAAAGCCCAGAATTCTTCTGTTGCTTCTTTCGGTGAAAACAAACCTGAAAGTTTATCGCGAAAACTTAAATAGGGAAGCTGCTGATGCTGGATCAGAAACTTCTTGGAGATATTTTGAACTTCGAGTATAGGCTTCATGCCAGGTCTGCAAAAAATAATTCTGTTTTTCTAAAATAACCAAGACCTAACAGTAACGATAAAATAGAAGCACAAATGCTAATGGTCATCAATACCGGATCAAGGGGTTCGGTACTCAGCGGTACTCTGAAAAGCGTTATCGCTGCATACATCGGGTTTAATGCCAGTATATATTTCAGAAATGACATGTCGATGCGTGAGACCGGATATACTATAGGTGTAAGAAAGAAAGCAACCTGCATCACGAACGAAACTACAAAACGGAAATCGCGATACTTGATCATGAGTGCCGACAACCAGCAACCGAGCCCNNGCTACAGAACCTACAAGACTAAGTATAAATGCCAGCGGCCAGAAAAACACCAGCTCCAAAATATTAACGGACACCGGAGCAAAAAATAAATAAACGATAAAGAGCACCAGTGCTACGGCCAGATCAACAAGTGATGCAAGCACCGATGACAATGGTATGATCAACCGGGGAAAATATATCTTCTTGATAATCGGGGCATTCAGCACCATGCTGTTGCCCGCGTTTGTAACAGATGTTGAAAAGAAATTCCACAGCAGCAAACCTGAAAAGGCAAAAACAGAATATGGAATTCCGCCTGTATTAACACCTAACATTCTTCCGAAGAAAAAAGTAAATATGAGCATCATGAACAACGGCTGCAGCATTACCCAAAATACACCCAAAACAGTCTGCTTGTATTTTACTTTGATATCGCGCCATGTAAAAAAATAAAACAGCTCCCGGTAACTCCACAGTTCTTTGAAGTTAAACGACAGGCGACTGGCAGGTTCAATTACGGTATCCGGGTGTGACTGACTCATAGCAAGGGACTTTCTGTTACAACATGTAAGCCAATTTTGGCAACGCTCTACATGTCAATGTAAAACATAATACTTTAAAAAATCTAACTTCCCTGAATGGGATAAAACTTCAAAAAGTTGTCTCACATTAACAAAGCATATTTACCACGGCTTTTATATGTTGTGTTTAATATTTTTGCAAAGGTAATCATGAAAGTATTCTTTTTATTCCCCTACCCGCTTGGTGAGTCGCCTTCGCAGCGTTTCAGGTTTGAACAATATTTTAAGTTTCTGGAGAAATCAGGAGTTGTTGCCTATAAACAATCTTTCTGGGACCTTAAAACCTGGCGCATACTTTATAAAAATGGACACACTGTACAAAAAGTGGTTGGTTTTCTAACCGGAATATTAAAAAGAATATTCTTACTTATAAAAATAGGGAAGGCAGATTTTGTTTTCATTCATCGAGAAGTTATGCCAGTTGGGCCGCCTATGTTTGAGTGGATCATTGCAAAAATTTTTCGGAAGAAAATTATTTATGACTTCGATGATGCCATCTGGTTATCAAATACTTCTGCAGAAAATAGAGTCGTCTCGTTTATCAAATGGCACTCTAAAACGGAATTGATCTGCAAGTGGAGCTATCGGATAAGTTGTGGAAATAATTACCTCGCCGATTTTGCAAAACAATTTAATCGTGATGTTGTATTCAATCCCACCACTATTGATACCGAAGGGCATCACAATCCTGCTCATTACCCGCAACATTCATCTGGTAAGATTACCGTTGGGTGGACAGGCTCTCACTCTACTTTAAAATATATTGACTTGGTTATACCAATCCTCCAACAACTTGAGACAAAGTATGGAGATAGGTTTCAATTTATAGTAATCGCGAATAAAAAACCCGAGCTGGCGCTCAACAACCTGGTGTTTATTCCGTGGCAGGAGAAAACTGAAATTGAAGATCTCAGCAAGATTGACATTGGTATTATGCCTTTAACGGATGACATCTGGGCAAAAGGTAAATGTGGCTTTAAGGCGTTGCAGTATATGGCACTTCAAATTCCGGCCGTAGTCTCGCCTGTTGGTGTTAATACAGAAATTATAGATTCGGAGCTCAACGGTTTCCTATGTATATCTCAAGAAGAATGGTTTAACGCCATTGACAAGCTGATTCAGAACGAAACGTTACGGCACCAGGTTGGCGCCAATGGACGGAAGAAAGTAGTTGAACGTTATTCTGTACGCTCCAATTCCGCTACATTTTTATCGCTCTTCTCATAATAGATCAGGATAAGTGCGAGGGTATAGAAAGGGAGTAAAGGAATTTTATACCTGGAGAGCGATCCGAAGTTAAACGTTGATACACCCACCGCAAAAGCAAACGTTAAGCTGAATACCATGCAGAAAATTATGTGCGGATTCGTTAACGTGACAAACAATGTTGAGCCGCGTTTTAATACTACATATAGTGTTAATAACAATAGTATTAACGACTCCATTGCCGACATTAACATTAAAGGATTGCGCACTTCCCATATATAGGGCCTGAATAAGGAAACATTTATAGCCTGCGGACCAAGTTTCACCAGGCTGCCAAACGATCCGTCAAGTTCACCAAGTGTATAGGTACTTCCTGCATCGTGGCCGGTAAGATACGCTATATCATACGCGGTTATTCTCGCGGTGTTGCCGAGCTGATCCAATGCGTAGCGGGAATCATCTTTCCCAACCTGGTTGATAGCGAAGTAACCTGATACAACGGTGATCGCTATAACGAAAGGCAGCATCATAATTTTAAATGCTACTGATCTTATCTTCGACAGGTTTGTGGCATATATCCATATCATTACAGCCGGCAAATAGGTAAGCAGTATATATTTCTTGATCGAGTAGACGATATAGAAGCATAGCAGCAACAGCAACACGTTGAAGATATTGATCCTTCTGTCCAGGAAAATTCTTTTTATAAGCAGCGTTGCTATACCAAGCCCGGCCAGTGTTACCGTATCTTTCAATAAGCCTGATCCCCAGAAAACAACCGAAGGAATAAAAAGTGTGGCAATGGCTATAGCCTTGTGCAAGTCTGGTCTGATTTCATAGAATGCAACGAACAACATCCACAACCCTATAAAACCAATCACAGCAAAAAGAACGGCAGTTGCCGAGTACGATGAAAACGTAAACAGGTCGAAGACAGTGGCGATGCGTATAACTGTGAACGATGAGCGGTCGTGAAAAAAAGGAATGCGCGATGAGTACTTGTAAATTCCTATTTCGTTGGAGCCATCACCAAACAACAGTTTGAAACCTGTAGCAGGATTTTCCATAAAGGCTTCCCATATATGCCGACTTCCATAGGTGTGAAAGTTATAGGTATCGCCTCCGTTATAATAGAACTGGTAGATAAAACCCAGGGCGAGTGCACCGAGAATTTTAGCAGTGAGTGCCGGGAAAAAATACGGCCGCGTTACCTCATCTGTTATACGGTTGCGCAGGATATAGGCAACTGTATAAACAATCAGAATAATGACGGGTGTAACAATGAAGTCGCGGAGTTCCAAGCTGCAAAAATCTTCAACGCTTAAAGTTCAGGCTTTACAATTGATAATACAAACTATAGCAATTGCTCCGTCATCAATCTCCTTTTTCAAGTCCTTTTAACCTTCGCTTGGCATCTTTATAGGCTTCATCTTTTCGGCCCGCCTTTTTCTTCACCAGGTTAAACCAACGCTTGGCTTCTGCTTTGTTACCTTGCTT
>DJFR01000205.1:49304-59823 GCA_002432545.1 Flammeovirgaceae bacterium UBA5867
GATAGTATGTTTTGGCTTCGTCCAGTTTTTTTCGCGCTTCATAAATCTGTCCTAAAAAGAAAGATGCATACCGGCCACTGGTCGCTTCATAGCCAACCATGCCGCTATCAATACGCGTCAGTATATTTTTGCAGGTGGGTTCTGCTTCGGTAAAACGGCCCATGGAGTATAGCATGCGCGCATAGTATCGATGAAAGTATGGATTATCAGGATACGTCTGGTATAAATATTCACTGATCTGAAACGCACCGTATTGATCGTTCTCATAACTGTTGAGTATACGCATCAGCCATACCATCGCTTCCGTTCGGGTATAGAAAGCATTGTAGGATACTTCCTTCAGTTGTTTTAGTCCCAGTGCTTTATCACCTTTTTTGAAAAACCACAAGACAGGTTTCAATGCCGGGTAATTTTCAGGAACCCACACGGAGAAATAATTATAGAGGGCATCGCCAAATAAAAGCTCCGGACTAAGATCCTGTTTCTCTTTACATTCTTCGAGATAATCCAATCCGTCTTTACCTGCAGATGCCGCCTTGCGCCAGTTCTTTCTTTCCTCATCTGCGTATAGCCTTCCTTTAAAACCATAGGCGGCAGCCATAAAGAAAGCAGCTTCTGTTTTATAGGCGGGATAATCATCGTAAAGTTTTTCGCCTACTTCAATAGTCGAATCCATGTACGCCAGAAAGGTATCGTCATGCGATGTATCTTTTGTATTCGGCATGATCTTCCACCATTCGATCAGTCCCATTAAAAAATAGGGAAGCGGATGCCAGCGATAGCGCGCACGCAGGTAATGGAATTGAAATTCTGCTCGTTCGAACTTGAAATTATACAGATCGTTCAGTGCCTGCGTACACTCGAGCTGCACGCTTACGCTGGAAAGCAGAATGATCGTAGTATCTTTTCGGGTTGAGATTTGTGCTTTTGTACTGAAACTTGCTACTAATAGAAAGGCAGCAGTCAAAACGCAAACAAACATTGAACCTTTATACATTTGAAACGCTGAACGCTTTACCATTTATTTACATTAAACTTTACAAAGTCTGCGGCACACAAGTCTTTTGTAAGGCCGAAGAACCCAATCCCGACTTTCCATGACCACTTTCCCGGAACCCGAAACTAAATCATTCTTCGCTACCGACAAAAGATTGTTATTCATTCTGTTGTGCATGATAACACTCCTGCTGCTCTATGTCAAAATCGCTTTTATCGAAAACGAAACTGCGGCTTTTGAGTTTCTGCAGGATCGCCCGGAAGGAATGATTCTCCGGATTATCAGCGGTTTAAAACTTATTGCCGTACCGGTTATTTATTTGTGGAAATTCACGGTTATCGCGTTTGTGATCTGGGTTGGGTGCTTCATGTTTGGGTACCGGGTAACGTATACAGAATGCTGGGGTGTGGTGATCGGTGCCGAATATATTTTTCTTATCCCGGAGGTTTTAAAGATCATGTGGTTCATGGTGATTGAGACCGACCCGAGCTACAACGACATTGGTGCTTTCTACCCGTTTTCGCTCATGCACTTTTTCGACTATTATTCAATCGACAAACGGTGGGCCTACCCGCTGCGCGCATTAAATCTCTTTGAAATTGCTTACTGGTTTATGCTTGTTATCGGCATTAATCACTACGCCCGTAAAGACCAGAAGTATGTATGGATCATCGTGTCGTGCTCCTATATCTTGTTGTTCTTTTTGTGGTTGTTGTTTTATGTGATGGTGTATGATTGAGAAGTCCGGAAGTTAAGGAGACCGAAAGTCAGGAAGCTATTGTATCGGGTTTGGAGGATTGATGATTTGGAATGAAGAGCGTGCTGAAGGAAAGTCCGAAAGCTGGGAAGACGGGGAAGTCCGGAAGACGTGATATATATAGTTAAGATTTATAACGGTATACTCTGTTCTCGCTCTAAAGCTATAATTCTATAAAATTACTCTCCGATGATGCGGCTTGGCTTTCCCGTCTTCCTAACTCTTCCGACTTTCGGACTTCCCGACTTCTGGACTTTTCAACTTTCTCTCTCATTGAAAGAACTCCCTAACTCCCTTACAGACCCGCTCCACTTGTTGTGCTGTCATTCCAGGCCAGAGTGGTAAACTCAAACACGTTTCTGCTATCTTCTCTGTTAGTGGAAAATCGCCTTTGCGGAAATTCAGTGCCTTGTATGGTTTCTGCAGATGAGGCGGAACAGGATAGTGAATCATGGTACCGATTCCTCTTTCAGCAAGATATATACTGAGTTTATCGCGAAACGCTGTGCGGATCACAAACAGATGGTATACATGGTAAGCTTCTTTATCTGACAAGGGGAGCACTATATCTCCAACATCTTTCAGTTGTTCCAGGTATAGCGAGGCAAGTTCTCTGCGTTGTTCGTTCCACGCTTCGAGATGTCTTAATTTGATCCGAAGAATCGCAGCCTGCATTTCATCCAGCCTTGAATTTATACCCAGATATACCGCTATATTTTTTTCAGCAAGTCCATAATTTCTGTACTGTTTTACAAAGGTTGCGAGGTCTTCGCTCGATGTTGTAACAGCGCCACCGTCACCTAATGCTCCCAGGTTCTTGGTAGGATAAAAACTGGTGGCATTAACGGTGCCCCAACTTCCTGTTAAAGTTTTTAACCAGCGACTGCCCTGTGCCTGCGCGTTGTCTTCAACAATAAAAAGTTTATGGTGTTCTGCCAGCTCCAGTATGGCCGTCATGTTGCAGGCCTGGCCGTACAGATGTACCGGTAAAATAACTTTAGTGCGGGGTGTAATAGCCGCTTCTATTTTCGATACATCTATATTAAATGTACTCTCTTCCGGCTCCACCGGAATTACCGTTGCCCCGGCTCTGCTAACCGCGAGCCAGGTAGCCAGGTAGGTATGGGCGGGCACTATAACCTCGTCACCAGTCTGTATATTGCAAGCCAACAAGCTCATCGTCAACGCGTCAAGTCCGTTGCCTACACCTATACAGAACGTTGTGTCATGCAGGGTCGCATACTCTTTTTCAAAGGCACTTACCTCCTCGCCCAGTACAAATGAGCTTCGATCATAAACTTGTTGAACAGCCTGCTGCACGGCTGTTTTTATCTGCGTATGCTGTGGCTCCAGCGATAAAAATGGTATAGGTTCTTTACTCATGTGTTATGCCTATAACTAAACTTTTCCGATTCAAAGATACACGTCTTCATTACCTGTAGCCGTTCTATAAATCTATTCCACGGAAAAAGTAAAAATTCCCTTATTTTCGGGCTTTTAATCACAGGTCATCATTTCATACAACATGAATTTTCAGAAAACCAATAACATCACCGGCTGGATCGTTTTTGCCGTTGCTCTCATTACGTATTGGCTCACCATGGAAGAAACCGCCAGCTATTGGGATTGTGGTGAATTTATTTCAGTATCCTATAAATTACAGGTACCTCACCCACCCGGAGCTCCTTTCTTTCTGTTGCTTGGCCGCCTGTTTTCATTCCTTGCCTTTGGTGATGTAACTAAAGTTGCTTACTGGATAAACTTCAGCAGTGTACTGGCCAGTGCATTTACTGCAGTGTTCCTCTTTTGGTCTATCGTGCTGTTTGGACGTAAGCTCATGAAGATCAGAACTGAAGAAGAATTAACATCGGATAAAACCTGGGTATTGATGGGTGCTGGTCTTATCGGATCACTGGCCTATACCTTTACAGACTCTGCATGGTTCTCCGCTGTTGAAGCAGAGGTATATGCTATGTCATCATTCTTTACAGCCTTTGTTGTATGGGCTATGCTGAAATGGGATGTTATTGAAGACGAATCAAAAGCCAACCGCTGGTTGCTGCTTATATTCTATATGATGGGACTTTCCATCGGTGTTCACTTGCTGAACCTCGTTACGATTCCTGCGTTGGCACTTATCTATTATTTCAAAAAATACAAGCCTACTACGTGGGGCGTTATTGCTGCGATGCTCGTAAGTCTCTTGATCATCTTCTTCATCAATGATATAATTATACCGGGACTACCAACATTAGCCGGCAAGTTTGAGATCTTCTTCATCAATAGCGTAGGTCTTCCATTCGGTTCGGGTGCTATCATCTTTGCATTGTTGCTATTTGCCGCGCTGATCTGGGGAATTATATATTCTCAAAAACAGGAGCGCGTATTACTCAATACAGCATTGAATGCACTGGCCTTTGTACTGATCGGCTATGCCTCTTATGCATTGGTGGTTATACGTTCAAACGACAATACCCCGATCGATGAGAATGACCCTTCGGATGTGATGAGCTTTGTAAGCTACCTGAAACGTGAACAATATGGAAGTCGTCCGTTGTTATATGGCCCTTACTTCACCGCACAGCCTATCGGTATAAAAGAAGGCGGAGCTATCTATAAAAAAGGAAAAGACAAGTATGAGATCAAGGATCATAAATTCGAATATGAATATGAGCCTGGTCAGCAAACTATATTACCGCGTATCTATAGCAGTGATCCGGATCATGCACAGATATACCGCGAGACTCTCGGACTACAAGAAGGACAGAAACCAAGCTTTGGTGACAACATCAGCTTCATGGTTCAGCACCAGATCGGCTGGATGTACGTGCGCTACTTCTTCTTCAACTTTGCTGGTCGTGAAAGTGATATACAGAATGCCGATTGGATGAGTCCGTCAAAATGGTTTGAAGATCTTCCTCCGATGCTTTCCGAAAACCGGGGACGAAATAACTTCTTTATGATTCCTTTTGTACTCGGGCTTATCGGTATGTTCTACCAGTCTGTACATAACACGCGTAATTTTGTAGTAGTAGCACTTCTGTTTGTTCTCACGGGTGTTGCGCTGGTTATATACCTGAACTCACCTCCTACCGAGCCACGCGAGCGTGACTATATCTATACCGGTTCCTATTATGCTTACTGCTTCTGGATTGGTTTTGCTGTAATTGCTATCGCAGAAACGCTGGGTAAATATTTAGGGAATCTGCGAACTGCCGGTATCGTTGCTACACTCATTGCACTGCCAGCACCGGTGCTGATGGCTCAACAGGGATGGGACGATCACGATCGTGCTAATCGTTATTTCTCAGTTGATTCTGCCGTAAACTACCTGCAGTCGTGCGCGAAGGATGGTGTGCTCTTTACCGGTGGTGATAACGATACATTCCCGCTCTGGTATGCACAGGATGTTGAAGGTGTGCGTACGGATCTGCGCGTAATTGTATTGAGTTACTACAATACAGACTGGTATATAGAACAGACTACACGCAGTGCGTACGAATCGAAGCCTTTCCCGTATACATTAACACTGGCGAACTATCGTGACGATAAAACACAATATATACCGTATTACAATGCGGGCATCAAACAGATGGATCTTGTTAAATACCTGCAATTGCTGCGTGATAACAACAAGAGCCTGTTGAACCCGGAATACCGTGGTGAACGCTATATGCTTCCTACTAAAGACATCGTATTGAAAGTAGATGTTGAAAGAGTAAAACAACTTGGTATCATTCCCGAAGGCATGGATAGTCTTGTTGTACCTGAAATGCATTTACGCGTAAAAGGAAATTCACTGGAGCGTAAAGATCTTGCCATGCTTGATCTGCTTGCAACCGGAAACTGGGAACGTCCGCTATATGTGAACAACACATCGCTGGCGCAGTTCAATGTAGACCTGAGCCGTTATGTAGTACAGGAAGGAAATGCATATCGCATTCTGCCGGTGCTCAATCCGAAACCGTTCAACCAGTCGGAGCTCGTGAATACAAACGTGAGCTTCGAGAACATGACGAAGAAGTTCCAGTTCAGAAATGTTGATGATCCTTCGGTATACTATACACAGGATTACCGTAATTTCATTTTGAACCATCGCAGCAGCTTCAACTCACTGGCAGAGGCGCTGATCAAAAAAGGAGATTCAGCCAAAGCACGCGAAGTGTTAATGTTCAGTCTCGCAAAAATGCCTGATGTATCGGTTCGTTACGACTATACATCTGCGCAATCTGTAGGCTTACTGTTTGAGGTTGGTGAAAAAGAAAAAGCCATTGAAGTTGCCAACGCGATGTGGACACGCGCTGATCAACTGGCTGAATACTATATCAAGAAACGTGAGTATGGTCGCGACCTGCAGATTAACATTGTTATTCTGGGTGAACTGCAGAATACATTGCATCGCTACGGTGAAGAGGAGCTTGCCAAGAAAATTGAAGATGCTTACTCGAAACACACATCAGCGTTTCAATTAGACAGGCCAAATTTCTAAACGAAAAATTAAGAACCCTTCGGAATCCCCGAAGGGTTTTTTAATCGCTTCTTTCTACCAGAACATCGCTAAATCTTTTTAATCCAATTCTGTTTGCTGACCTTTACTGTGCAGGAGTAGCATCCTGTTGTATAGATTGTGAAACGAATTGCCGCCATATTACTTACGTTCTACGCGCTGTCCATGCTCAGCTATGGCTCGCTTGAAATGGCGCACGATACGTTGCACTGGATGGCAACACATTATCACAGCGAGCTGCATAATCACGACCACGACCATCACCACACCTTTCACGATCACGAGCATCAACATACTTCACACCATCATCACCTCTCTGAAAATGATTCACCCGAAAACACCGAGCTGCCATCGCTGATTCATTTCTTTCTCTACTATCAGCAGCGACCATCATTTTCATTTCTCATTTCATATACAGGTATGCTGGGAACAAATGACAATTTCCCACCCCTGCAGGTAGACCATAATCCATCCACGCCTCCGCCTCAAGTGATATAGGTATATATCTGTATGTATTGCATTGCTATGTGATACACCCTTGCAAGCAACCCTGTTATGATAAACATTTGAAAGGCACTGTGCTTTTCAGAATGCACATTCATTCTCAGGATATATACTTTGTTTCTTTTTTCATTTTGATTATTAAACCAATGAAATATACCAAACTTCATTTCGGTATGTTTTTGCTTGCCCTGAATATGGCAGTGGCACAAGGAACATTTACCGGGGTGATTACCAATTCAGAAAACACCCCGTTGCCTGATGCAAACATTTTTATACAGTCGTTGCAACGCGGCACGTCAGCAGATAAACTAGGTCGTTTTCAATTCCGAAATATACCAGCAGGCGACTATACCGTTACCGTATCCAACGTAGGCTATACTTCCGTGAGTCAAACGGTAACAATCAAAGACGGAGAGACATCAACGCTCTCTACCGCATTAACGCCCGGAGGTTTACTTTTATCCGATGTAGTCATTACCGGGCAACCGGATCATGACGCCAATACAATTTCGCAGGTTGATATTAAACTCCGGCCAGTCAATACATCACAGGATATATTACGCATGATCCCCGGGTTGTTCATTGCGCAGCATGCCGGTGGTGGTAAAGCCGAACAAATATTTTTACGTGGATTTGATATTGACCACGGCACGGATATAAACCTGGAAGTAGATGGACTGCCGGTAAATATGGTTTCGCATGCGCACGGACAAGGTTACTCTGATTTGCACTTTCTTATACCTGAACTTGTCGATCATGTCGATTTCAATAAAGGTCCATATTATGCAGACAAAGGAAACCTGACCACGGCAGGCTACGCATCTTTTCTGACACGCAATTCGCTTGACCAGAATATGGTAAAGATAGAAGGCGGAAGATTTGGAACGTTGCGAAATGTAAATGCTATCAACCTGCTGAAACGCAATGAAGGCAACAAGCGCGAGAACCTGTATATAGCTTCGGAGTTCTTTAGAACGGACGGGTACTTTCAATACAACCAGTACTTCAACCGCATTAACCTGATGACGAAGTATAACACTACGATTAATGACAACCAGACGCTCACCATAGGTCTTTCGACATTTACGAGTAGCTGGGATGCATCCGGACAGGTGCCCGAACGCGCTGTTGAAAGCGGTGAAATCTCACGCTTCGGTTCAATTGATCCTACTGAAGGCGGTGAGACTTCGCGTACCAATGCCTGGGTAAAGCACACTGTGGCCCAGGACGATGGTGGTATATTTGAAAATCAGTTATACTATACCAAGTATGACTTTAAGCTTATTTCAAATTTTACTTTCTTCCTGAATGATCCGGTTAATGGAGATCAGATCACACAAAGCGAATCGAGAAATATATACGGATATCACGGCAACTATCATCGTGAATCTTCACTCGGGCAAAAAACCTTGCTTAGCAAAATCGGTGCAGGCTTCCGTTATGATGATGTGAATGACATTCATCTATACCATACACGTTCGCGCAAACAGTTTCTGAACGATATAGCACGTGGTGATATTGATGAAACAAACCTATTCGCGTATATAAATGAGACATTATACCTGTCGCACAAGCTTTCACTGAATGCAGCGGTTCGCCTCGATCACTTTACATTCAACTATGTAGATGCCTTAACAGCAGATTACAAGAAACAAAGTGTGAGCAAGGCGGCTGTATCACCCAAATTTAACATCAGCTATAATGCTACACCGAATCTGAACCTGTTCGTTAAAACGGGTATCGGGTTTCACTCCAACGATACCCGCGTGGTAGTGGCTGAAAGTGGTGAAGATATACTTCCCAAAGCTTACGGTATAGATATAGGCGGAACGTGGAAACTGGGAAATTCAATTATTGTAAACGCTGCGCTGTGGGCGCTTGATCTTGACCAGGAGTTTGTATACGTAGGCGATGAGGGTATTGTAGAACCCAGCGGTAAAACCAGGCGAAAAGGAATTGATGTTTCCGTTCGCTACCAGGTTGCACCGTGGCTATATTTCGACACCGATGTAAACCTCACTGATCCAAAAGCCAAAGGCGCTCCCGAAGGAGAAGACTATATACCGCTGGCACCTACCTTTACCAGCATCGGTGGACTTACCTTCCGCATGAAGAATGGTTTGAATGGAAGCTTACGTTATCGCTATATAGGCGATCGCGCAGCAAATGAAGATAACTCAGTTGTAGCTGAAGGTTATTTTCTGGCCGATGCAGTTGTGAAATATACCCGACCGCGTTTCGAGTTAAGCTTTACTACCGAGAATATATTTAACACGGATTGGAAAGAAGCACAGTTCGACACCGAGTCGCGCTTGTTCAACGAAGCAGAACCTGTTTCGGAAATACACTTTACTCCGGGCACTCCTTTCTTCTTTAAAGCAGGGGTCAGCTTTTTCTTCTAGAATAGAAAGGTGTAATAACAAAGAAGCCCGCTACACGCGGGCTTCTTTTATTATGCAGTAATAGTAATTTAAATATATACTATATATGGATCACTTCACCATAGGCAGCTGCAGCAGCTTCCATGATGGCTTCACTCATCGTAGGGTGCGGGTGAACCGATTTAATGATCTCGTGTCCGGTTGTTTCCAGCTTGCGCGCAGCAACAACTTCAGCGATCATCTCCGTTACGTTAGCGCCAATGAAGTGAGCACCTAACCATTCGCCATACTTAGCATCGAAGATAACTTTTACAAAACCATCGGTTGCTCCGGCAGCCTTCGCTTTACCCGAAGCACTGAACGGAAATTTACCAACCTTGATTTCGTAACCTGCTTTCTTCGCAGCTTCTTCAGTATAGCCTACGGAAGCAATTTCAGGAGAGCAATAGGTACAGCCTGGTATATTGTTATAGTTGAGTGGCTCCGGATTCTGACCGGCAATCTTCTCAACACAAATTATACCTTCAGCAGATGCTACGTGAGCCAATGCTTGTCCTTTTACGATATCACCGATCGCATATACATTCGGAACGTTAGTCTTGTAGAAATCATCTACAATAACTTTTCCTTTGTCAGTCTTTACACCAACTTCTTCCAGGCCTATACCTTCCAGGTTAGTAGCAACACCTACGGCTGAGAGAACTACATCGGCTTCGAGTTTAATCTCGCCATCCGGAGTCTTCACGGTAGCAACGCATCCTTTACCCGATGTATCTACTTTTGTTACTTCTGAATTAACATAGATCTTCATACCGTTCTTCTTGAAAATCTTGTCAAGTGTTTTTGATACTTCTTCATCTTCCACCGGTACGATGCGCGGCAAGAACTCAACGATGGTAACTTCCGTACCGAGTGTGCTATAGAAGTAAGCGAACTCAACACCAATAGCGCCTGAACCTACTACGAGTAATTTTTTAGGTTGCTCTTTCAGGATCATAGCTTCACGATACCCGATGATCTTCTTGCCATCGATCTTCATGCTTGGCAATTCGCGTGAGCGACCACCCGTTGCCAGTATAGTATGTTTAGCCTCATAATCTGTTTTTTTACCGGCAGCATCTGTTACTTCTACTTTGCCACCTTTTTTCAGTTTACCGAAGCCTTCGATCAGATCAATTTTATTTTTCTTGAAAAGAAACTGAACGCCTTTGCTATTGCTTGCCGCTACATCACGGCTACGTTTTACAATACCATCAAAATCAGCCTTGAAGTCTTTTACGTCTACGCCATAATCTTTTGCATGCTTGATATATTCAAAGACATTGGCACTTTTTAACAGTGCTTTGGTTGGGATACAGCCCCAGTTCAAACAG
>DJFR01000064.1 GCA_002432545.1 Flammeovirgaceae bacterium UBA5867
AAGTAGGTATATATTTCAATGATGTGCACCCAACCGCTTTGCAAGTTCATGCTTGTATAGGGGGCCTACCGGTAATTCAGTTTTGCCTATAAACACTGCGTTAAGATTATACGAATCAATTTTATCAACCGCTACTATAAACGAACGATGGATGCGTGTGAAGTCATGCTCCGGGAGCATTTCTTCTAACGCTGTTATAGTTTGCTTGGTGATTACCTGGCGTTCGGGGAGGAAAATGCGAACATAATCTTTCAGGCTTTCGATATAGCGAATCTCCTCTACCATAATCTTTACCATCTTACGATCAGCCCGCACATAGAGAAAACGTTCATTCTCGGTTGTAAGTGTTTCTTTATTTGTAGCCGCAGCGTGTTTCTGCTCGGGATTTATAGCGCGGTGTACAGCTCTTAAAAAACGATCGAGTGAATACGGCTTCAGCAGGTAATCGACAGCGCCCAGCTCAAAACCATCCACCGCATAATCACGATGGGCCGTTGTAAAAATTACTTTGGGTGGCGAAGGTAACGCACGCAGAAAATCAGTGCCGGTTAACTTCGGCATGTTAATGTCTAGAAAAATCAGGTCTACGGTATTGTTCTGTATAAACTCAAACGCTGCCATGGCATGGTGACACTCTCCGGCAATTTCAAGCATGGGAGTAGCATCTATATAGGTGCGTAAAATTTCCAGCGCAGGTGGTTCATCGTCCACGAGCAGGCAGCGGAGTTTGGGGGTCATGTTTCGATAAGTTTGATCGAATAGAGTTCTATCGTCAGAGACACTACAAAAGTATCTGCGTCTTCAGTAATACGAAGTTCGTGTGCATTAGGATATAATAATTGAAGTCGTTTTTTAACATTTTGCAACCCCATGTGTATGGAGTTCGGGTTGTTGTGATCAATAGCCCTACCGTTGATTAGTTTCAATTTGAGTGTCGTTTCGGTTGCCTGCAGATCGAGACTAATCCATGCCTGCTCGATCATTTCATTCGCGCCATGCTTGAAGCTGTTTTCCAGAAAGGGCATTAACAGCAAAGGCGCAATAGTGTGCTTCTCAATATCACCTTTAATATTGACAGATATATCCAGTCGATCGCCAAACCTGCTTTTCTCCAATTCAATATAGTGCAGCAATACTTCTACTTCTTTGCTGAGATCAACTGTAACTTTTGTGCAGTCGGTGAGTATATATCTCATCAGCTTGGAAAGTTTGAGAATGGCCTCCGGAGTTTCATCGGATTTTTTAAGTGCGAGTGAATATATACTGTTGAGCGTATTGAACATGAAGTGAGGATGGATCTGCCCCTTCAGGATTTCGAGCTCTGCTTTTACACGTTCTTTTTCGAGTTGCTCGGTTTCAATTTTCTTTTGATACCAGTGCTTGATCAATTTGATAGCGACCGCGAACCCCGCGATCGTCATCGAACCGCGCAGACCGCCCATGAAGGAGAAAAAGAATGTCATAGCCTTAACAGGATGGTGGAGATATATCCGCAAAGGCGTGATCAGGTAATAATTCACAACAGGCGACATGGCTGCTGCGATAAGTATTAGAGCGATTACCCATATAAAGCCAATCCAATACCGGTCGCGAAAAATTATATACGGCAGTACATAGTATATAATGGCGTAGCTCAGAAACATGTGCTGTGGCAGGTATATGAGCGACTCTATGTATGATATAGCAAAGAAATTTATGGCGCGTCCTTCTATATAGTAGAAGCCGTAGATAAATCCCTGGAAAGCCCAGCACACAAGCCAGAACAATGTGTGTCGGCCAAGACGGTAGCTGGTCTTGTTCGATAATACAAATCTGGAGAAGAAACTGTCCATACCTATAAACATACTGGATCGGACGATTAAAGTTTGAGTGAAACTTGTTTTGTAGACGAAAGTGGAGGAATCGTAGACGGAAGTTTTTTATCGAAGCGCTTAATGTGCCCGTCTAGAAATGCCACGCATCGGTCTTACATGTGAAAATTACAAACGGTGTATTCCGTATTGATACTAAAAGACCCTTTTATTATGAAACGAATACTAACCCTCACGGCTGCGATATTACTGATAACAGTATCGGCTTTTAGTCAACAGGAGAAATCACTTTACTGGGTGGTAGAAACCAGTATGCAGAATAAGAATTATTCAGTGGTGCGATTCTATGATCAGAACAACCTGCTTGTTCATGAAGTAACGATGGATCATGTTCGCATTGATATCACAAAGCCCAGGCATCAGCGCAAGCTCAATCAACTGCTTAAAAATTACCAGGATCGTGTCATCAGCACATCCAAAAGAAACAAGTCGAAACGATCGATTTGATTTAGATTAAATGGTTCGCCCGGCTACGTGATGGCCGGGCTTTTATGTTGTATAGTTACTGTAGAAGTATATATATATTATTCTTCCATATCCTTTAATTCAATCTCGAGCGCTTTTGTGCTGATGTATATTTCGTGCAGCGAAAGTGCCAGCGAGAGTAAAAGAAATACGAGACTCAGTCCAAATATAGTTACCGCCCATACTTCGTACTGCAAATAGAAGAACAGCATACTCAATACACAAAAGAAAAAACTGGTGATGCCGGCTGCCTGCATGTGCTTGACGAGCATCAGCCTGAGCTTGAGATTTCTGATCTGCGCGCGAATGATCTCGTGATTCTCCTGAATGGTTTTATACTTCGCATGCAGGTTACGGATTAACGTAGCCAGCGCCAGAAAGCGATTGGTATAGGCCAGCATCAGCAATGTTATAGCCGGAAAGAGAAGTGCCGGAGTATTGATGGAGATCTGTGTCATACGTATATATTTTGTTATTCAACGCGCTGTAGCGTGCGTAACGATTTGGAGAACCAACTGGTGGCACCAACGACTACGAGCGTCATAAAGCCGCCGAAAATTACCGAACGTACAACACCCAGCATACTGGCTGCAAGCCCGGATTCAAACATACCAATCTCGTTCGATGACCCGATGAAGATATGATTCACGGCCGATACACGCCCCTTCATATTTTCAGGAGTGAGCGTTTGAAGCAACGTTGATCGAATGATCACGCTTATGCAATCAAACACACCGCTCATCATCAGTATAAACATCGACAACCAGAAGTTTGTTGAAAGGCCAAAGAGTATAATGCAAATACCAAAGCCGGCAACGCAGTATAGCAGGAGCTTGCCTGCATTCTTCCTGATGGGATGATGTACTAAATATAGTGCCATCAGCAACGCACCAACTCCGGGCGCAGCACGTAGAAAGCCGAGCCCGACTTTGCCGACATGAAGAATTGTATCAGCAAAAATGGGAAGAAGTGCTACGGCACCGCCAAACAACACGGCAAACAGATCAAGCGATATAGCGCTCAGTACAATTTTATTATTGTAAACAAACCGAAGGCCTGCTTTGATTTTTTCAACAATACCTTCTTCCGTTGTGGTTGGCGGTAAAGGTTTATCGGTTACCATAAGGGCAAGTATAAGCCCTGCAAAAACCAGTAGCACATCCGTTGTATAGGCTGCCGAAATGCCAAAGAACCCGTAGAGCAATCCGCCCAATGGAGGGCCGGAGAGTGAGGCTGTTTCCCACAGCGTACTGTTCCAGGTAATGGCATTACTATATAGTTCGCGCGGTACCAGTTGGGGCATAAAAGCAAACAAAGCCGGTGTCATAAACCCGCGCGCTATACCGCTGATAAAAATGACAGTATAAATAGGAAGTACACCATAGCTTAGCAAAAACTGTCCTGGTTCAAGGGTAAAGAAGAGCAGACTGGCAGAGCAGAGCAATAATGTGCTCAGGCATAGCAGTATAATTTTTTTACGCTGAACTACATCTGCTACGTGCCCCGCATATAGCGACACACTGATAGAAGGTATAGCTTCTGCAAGACCAATGAGGCCAAGCGACAGAGGATCTTTTGTTATTTCATATACCTGCCATGCTACAACTACGGCCTGTATTTGTATAGCCAATGTTGTGCAGAAGCGTGCTGAAATAAAATACCGATAGTCTCTGATTTTTAAAGCTGCGTATGGAGAGGAGGTTGTGCTCATGCTGTCGTCAAGATCTTTTCAATGGCATCGATCGCCAGCTTCCTGCGTTGCTCACGCTCACCGCGTATTTCAACATAAGGCACCGGCTGATTTTTCATTTCATTAAGGTATATTTGGTAAAGGTCTTCGCGTTGGTTCGGATGTTCGCGTTGAGGATCTTCCTCCCATGGCAGGTCTACATAGGTAAGCATATATAGGTCGTACTTGCGTGTAGCAATCTGTTGAAGTATATCTGCGTGACAATTGCCATATTTAAATTCACTCCACACTTTTATCACGTAAAGATTGGTATCACAGATCAACAACTGATTGGCATCGCGCGTCCATTCATCTTCGAGTCGCAGTTGTCCATGCGCAATGGTTAACAGATCATTTTGTACATAAGGTCTTACAAGGTTCCCAATATAGCCGCGCGCATACTCCGGAACCCAGGTTGTATGAAAGTGTTCTGCAAGGAATTTAGAGAGATCGGATTTCCCCGTGCACTCCGGGCCGATTATCGCCACTTTCTTGACAGTGGGCAGATTGAAAGCATTCATAATGCGAAAATCGTTTATATTTCCCGGAAATTTTTTAGGAATATAAATAAACATTTTAGCGGTGAAGCGGAGAAAAGCATTGCGGCAAATTGGTCTTGGGTTTTCAGCTGGCTTCATGTTGCCATCCCTGTTAAGTGCTTGTAAGGATGATGACCCAGCACCAACAACACGATATAATGGTGTAGTGGGAGTGATCGGTGCAGGTGCTGCCGGTTTACATGCTGCCGATATTTTGCGTACCAATGGTATTCCGGTACGAGTGTTTGAAGCATCGGGCCGTGTAGGCGGAAGGATACGCACGATGCAACGTACAACACAGCCAGACGATGCATTGCTTTTTGATCCGAATAATTTACCGGTTAGTGAATTTCCTGCCGAGTTTGGAGCTTCATTTATAGCGGGTTCTGATTCTGCCTGGGGTAAAATAGCAGATCAGTTAAACGTTCCGCTTATTGAATTCTATACCCAGGCGAATGATATATTTATCGTAGACGGCACGATTAAAACTGCTGCTGACTTACAGAGTGATGCCGACTTTATAGCAGCTAAGAATTTTGTGTCAGGTCTGGCGTCAAATNNAATTCGTGGGTAGGTAATAAAGCCGGTACATCCAATAGTTTACTTGGCGTGAAAGCATTGGCAGAAGCAATCGCCTTACGAACGCGTAACGACAAGCAGTATATACTTCAGGCAAATCCGATGGAGGATCTTTTGCTTTCGCGATTCAATAATGTTATACCCTATGTTGAATTGAACAGTGCTATTCAAAGCGTTAATTATACCGGTGATAAAATCACACTGAGCGGNNCCGGTATCTATACTCAAGGCGAATACTATCGCGTTCACACCTTCACTTCCTTCTGCCAAAGCAACAGCATTGAATCGCATGGGGATGGATGCCAGTATTCGTGTGCGCCTGGAATTCAAAAAGAATTTCTGGGGCATGAACAGTGCATTTATCTATGGAGGAATGCAAGCTCCGGAATATTTTAATGCCGGCATAGGCCGCGATGCCATGCAGAAAACACTGGATATAACAATACAAGGACCGAAAGCAGAAGAACTCTCTGCAAAAGGTAAAGACATGGTGCCGGTGATACTAGAAGAACTGGATGCTATATTCAACGGACAGGCTACTGAAAATGTGCGGAGAGATGGCCAGAACAATATACTCTCCGTCATTATGGATTGGACAAAGGTGCCCTATATCCAGGGTGGCGCTTCCTATGTCAAGCCAGGCGGCAGTAATGAAGATCGCATAACATTGTCAGAAGCTGTAAGCGACAAAGTGTTCTTTGCAGGCGAGGCGACTGATATAGCGGGTGAAGCTGGCACGATCAGCGGTGCTATTCAGTCGGCTGAGCGCGCTGCTTCTGAAGTGATGACGACTATTACGCTGCTATAGATTATTGGCTTCTCAATGACTTCACAGGATTTACGATCGCTGCTTTAATGGATTGATAACTTACCGTGATCCACGCGATCAGCAATGCTATAACTCCGGCCAGCAGAAATATACCTACACCCAGTTGAATGCGATAAGCAAAATTCTGCAGCCAGCTATCCATCATATACCATGCAAAAGGTGTTGCCAGTAAAAACGCGATCAGAATAAGTTTTGTAAAGTCTTTTGATAACAGCACCACGATGCCTCCCACCGAGGCACCCAGTACTTTGCGTATACCAATTTCTTTGGTGCGCAGGTTGGCCGTATAGGCTGCCAGTCCAAAGAGACCAACGCATGCTATAATAATTGCCAAACCTGAAAATATAGCAAACACTTTACCTGCACGTTTCTCTGCTTCGTACTGGGCATTCAGGTTCTGATCAAGAAACTGGTATTTGAAAGGTTGATCGGGAGCAATTTTCTTCCACGAAGTTTCTATATCGTCTATGACAGCCGTTGCATTTTTACCTTTAACACGTGCATATATATACGCTGCACCGCCTCCAAAACTTTCGTTGCTCTGAATAGTGAGTGGTGTAACAGGATCGCGCAACGATTGAAAATTAAAGTCTTTAATAATACCGATGATGGTATATTGTACTGTTACATTCCCTTCTTGCCGGCGCTGCACCTGCGATAACTTTTTGCCGATCGGGTCTGCTATATCCAGTGTTTTAACGGCCGCCTCATTGAGAATGATAGACAGCGAATCATTCGTTGCTTCTGAAAAGCCGTGACCTTCTACGAAATCAAATCCAGTGGTTTCGGCAAACGTGTCATCTATACCCATGGTTTTAGTCGTGAGTATTTCTGACGATCCTTCCGGTGTAAATTGTGCACCAAAGAAATCGCCTTGTCGGCCGAGTAATGAAAATGCCGAAGCGGCTTTCTCAACATTCGCGATGCGTTTTACTTCTTCAGTAAATGTTCGCGCATTGTTCTCTAATGCAAATACACGTTCAACAACCAGCATCTGTTCTTTATCGTAGCCCAGCGATTTGTTCTGCATATACTGCATTTGCTCCGCTACTACCATGGTGCCAACGATCAGTACTATCGATATAAAAAATTGAAATACAACCAGGCCGTTGCGCAGCCATGTACCTTTAACGTTGCTGGTAAAATTACCTTTCATGACTACTACCGGGTTGAAAGATGACAGTGCGAAGGCAGGATAACTGCCCGCAAGAAAACCCACAAGCAATGCTATACCAAGCAACGCTACCGGTAACAAGCCTGTGAAATCAAGTGAGAGATGTTTATCAACAAGATTATTGAAAGAAGGAAGCACAAGGCATGTTATAGTGAGTGCAAGCGCAGTAGCAAACAGGCTTAATACAATGGACTCTGTTAAAAATTGAAATATCAACTGACTTTTAAGCGAGCCCATGGTTTTACGTACACCAACTTCGCGTGCACGTTCAGCAGAGCGCGCTGTGGCAAGGTTCATAAAATTGATGCAGGCTATAACCAGTATCAATGCTGCAACCGATATGAGAAAGTATACATAGTTAAGATTGCCGCCTGCCTGCATCTTGGCCTCGATGTTACGCGGATCGAGATGGATGGACGTGAGCGGTTGAAGAAAGTATGTATATCCGTTGCCTTCTTTTTTATAGTCTTCCCATGATTTACCGAGGTCACGTTCTATTTGCGCTGCCGCATAGGTATCTACCATCTTCGGAAATTTAGCCTGCAATGCTTTGGCATCGGCACCGGGTTTCAATTGTATATATACATGTGCTGAGAACGTTGTGAAGTTACTTTGATTGCCACCGCCAAAGAAATTGTCATCCCACTTGGAGAGAAAATCAAATTTGAAATGAGAGTTGTCGGGTACATTTTCACATATACCACTTACGTGGAAATCCTGGTTGAACATTCGTATCGTTTTACCAATAGGATCGCTGTTGCCAAAGTATCGTTTCGCAGTTTCTTCGGTAAGTACTATATCATTTTGCTGCAGTAATACTTTCTTCGGGTCGCCTTTCAAAACACGAATGCTGAAGAAGGTAAAGAAGTTTGAATCTGCAGCCATAATAAAGTCTTCTTCAAACTGCTTTACTTCATCACGTTCATCTTTATAGTTTACTACTACCTGGTTGATCGGTCCTCCCATCTTGATCACGCTTGTAACTTCCGGAAAGTCGCGCAGCATCACATCAGCATACGAGTGAGGAATGATGGCATAGTTGGTAGCATGATTCGGATACTTTCGCTCCAGCACGACTTTATGAATGTTGTCGGCATTGGTATGGAATGAGTCGTAGGAGAACTCATTGGTAACAAACATGACGATCAATATACAACTGGCTATACCAGTAGAAAGGCCCAGTACATTAATGATGGTATAGACCTTTTGTTTGATCAGGCTTCGGATGGCGATGCGCAGGTAATTTTTCAGCATAGCATAAGTTCACTGGTAATTTTCAGAAAAGCAATACCTTATGCCGCGGGATTATGGGATCGTATAGCTATAAATGAAAATCGTCCGTTGCCGGACGATGTCAATGGTATATATAGTCTTTGAGAAAGATTAGTCTTGCAGCATTTTCAGCAGCGTAGAAATTCTGTTCTTGAGATTTCTGCGATCGATGATGAAATCGAGGAAGCCGTGTTCCAACACAAACTCAGCACTCTGAAATCCTTTCGGCAGATCTTTGCCAATGGTTTCGCGAATAACACGCGGACCTGCAAAGCCGATCAATGATCCGGGTTCTGCTATATTAAAGTCTCCCAACATAGCATACGATGCTGTTACACCACCCGTTGTAGGATCTGTTAACAGTGATATATAGGGAACCTTTGCCTGCTCGAGTAACGCGATCTTGGCAGAAGTCTTCGCCATTTGCATGAGCGATAAACCTGCTTCCATCATACGCGCACCACCTGAGCGGGAGATCATGAGGAAAGGTTTTTTGTGCTTGAGGCTGTGATCCATAGCACGAGCAATTTTTTCGCCCACAACAGAACCCATAGAACCACCAATGAAAGAGAAGTCCATACAGGCAATCGTAATATCAAGTCCGTTTATTTTTCCGTAAGCCGTACGCACAGCATCTTTCAGTTGAGATTTCTCCTGCGATTCTTTGATGCGTTTCGGATAAGCTTTAGTGTCTTTGAAAGTCAGCGGGTCAGCAGACTCCATGTCGGGGTCGAGTTCGGTAAATTCATTGTTGTCGAACAGTACTTCGAAATACTCTTCGGAGCCGATACGCACATGATAATCTTCTTCGGGCACCACGTAGGCGTTGCTCTTCAGCTCCCGGGTGTGAATGATTTTGCCGGCAGGCGATTTAAACCATAGTCCGTCAGGCACCTCACGTTTCGATTCCGTTGGTGTTACAATACCTTTATCACTGCGTTTGAACCAAGCCATGTGTTAAAAAATTTTAGTAAAAAATAAAGCCGATGCATCGGGAAAGATACATCGGCTTGTTCGATAAATAAATTATGCCACGTCAATCGACTTGTCGAGGTATACATCCTGAATCACATTCAGAATTTCTACACCTTCCTTCAACGGACGCTGGAATGCTTTTCTACCAGAGATCAGACCCATACCACCAGCGCGTTTATTGATTACGGCTGTACGTACTGCATCTGCCAGGTCGCTCTGACCTTTTGATTCTCCACCAGAGTTGATCAGACCTGCGCGGCCCATGAAGCAGTTTGCTACCTGGTAACGGCAAAGATCAATCGGGTGCTCAGAGGTTAAATCAGTATAAATTCTTTCATCCAGTTTACCATAGCTGCTTCCACCGGTGTTCAATGCTTTATAGCCACCGTTGTTCTCAGCAAGTTTTTGTTTGATGATGTCTGCCTGGATTGTTACACCCAGGTGGTTTGCCTGACCGGTTAAGTCTGCAGACACGTGATAATCAACACCACCTTGTTTGAAAGCGTTGTTACGGGTATAGCACCACAGAATAGTACCCATACCTAATTGGTGAGCTTTTTCGAAAGCTGCAGCAACTTCCTGGATCTGGCGTGTTGCATTGTCTGAACCGAAATATATAGTTGCTCCAACAGCAACAGCTCCTAAGTTCCATGCATCTTCTACAGAGCCG
>DJFR01000145.1:0-13405 GCA_002432545.1 Flammeovirgaceae bacterium UBA5867
ATCGCTTTGAATGAACCTTCCGTGCCTTTGCTGGTAATGATCGTGCCGAATGCTTTTTCATCCATGGTGTTTTTCAGACGCACCGGTACATTATACTTCTGTGCAGGCACGATGGTAGAAGGGTGGAGGATCTTTGCTCCGAAGTATGCAAGCTCGGAAGCTTCATCAAACGTAAGTTCTGAAATCGGAATGGTTTTTTTAACGATGCGCGGATCGTTGTTGTGCATGCCATCTATGTCCGTCCAAATCTGGATCTCTTCAGCGCGTATAGCGGAACCCACGAGCGATGCCGTGTAGTCGCTGCCACCACGCTTCAGGTTATCGATCTCGTTACGATGGTTGCGGCAGATATAGCCTTGTGTAATAATGATCTCTACATTACTGAGTGAACTTAACAAAGGCTTGAGACGCTCTGAAATTTTTTCGAGCTCGGGCTCTTCGTTCTCATCGATAGACATGAAATATAGCGCAGGCAGTAAACGTGCGCTGATCTTGCGCTCCTGCAGATGCTGATAGAATAATTCTGTAGAGAGCAATTCGCCTTGCGCGAGTAACTCGCGATAGCTTTTGTTATCGAACTGACCTGCTGCGAGCAGGCGAATAAAAATAAAGAAGCGGCTTACAATTTCCTGTCCTATAGCAAGGAACCCTTCGCTGCTATATAATTCTTTGATGAAAGTGAGGTAATGCTTTTCAAGATCGCTGATAACTTCTTCCGCCTTTGCTTTTTGTCCTGCCAGTAAATGATCTCCGATCGAAACCAATGCATTGGTTGTGCCGGATAATGCAGACAGAACAACAATCTTCTTGCCCGGTGTACTCGTTACGAGGTCGGCAATTTTTTTCATGCGTTCAGGCTTCCCTACTGAGGTGCCTCCGAATTTCATTATAAGCATAAGCGTGCGTTTTTATAAAGCGGGCAAATATATAAAGCGATTAAAAATAATTAGCGCATAAGTGCAAACAATTGCTTCTTTTTCAATGGATTGCAAACTAATGTTAGTGGAATTGCAAAGGATGCAATGAATGTATGCAGATATAGGTATATATAAAAAAAGAAAAACCCTCCGGAGAACCGGAGGGTTTAAAACCATTCACTATGATGCTGAACAACTTATTTCTTGTCGTTCACTTCTTCATATTCTACATCCGATACATTGTTGCCGGATGCGTTGCCTGTGTTGGATGAGCCGCCACCTTGTGCACCTGCATCTGGCCCGCTGCCCGGAGCACCGTTAGTTGCCTGGTACATTTCAGAAGCTGCTGCCTGCCATGCTGCATTCAGCGTATTCATAGCGGCCTCTATACCGGCAAGGTCTTGTGCCTGGTGAGCTTTCTTCAGCGTGTCAAGGGCACTGTTTATCGCGCTCTTGTTGCTTTCAGAAAGTTTATCACCGTATTCCTTCAGTTGCTTTTCAGTCTGGAAGATGAGTGAATCCGCCTGGTTAACTTTCTCAGCGCGTTCTTTCACTTTTTTATCAGCATCAGCATTTGCCTGTGCTTCTTCTTTCATCTTCTGGATCTCGGCATCGGTAAGCCCTGAAGAAGCTTCGATACGTATCTTCTGCTCTTTACCGGTTCCTTTGTCTTTAGCCGATACGTGTAGTATACCGTTCGCATCAATATCGAATGTTACTTCGATCTGCGGTATACCGCGTGGTGCCGGTGGTATATCAGACAAGTGGAAGCGACCGATGGTTCTGTTATCTTTTGCCATGGCGCGTTCACCTTGCAACACGTGTATCTCAACAGAAGGCTGATTGTCTGCTGCTGTAGAGAATACTTCTGATTTCTTGGAAGGAATCGTTGTGTTCGCTTCGATCAGTTTGGTCATTACACCACCCAATGTCTCAATACCTAATGAGAGTGGAGTAACATCCAGCAGAAGTACATCTTTCACTTCACCAGTCAATACACCACCCTGAATCGCTGCACCTACTGCAACTACTTCATCCGGGTTAACACCTTTTGAAGGTTTCTTGCCGAAGAATTTTTCTACTTCTTCAACAATGCGTGGTATACGGGTTGAACCACCTACCAGAATTACTTCATCTATCTGCGATACAGAAACACCTGCATCTTCTACAGCCTTGCGGCATGGCTCCAATGTTCTGCGTACCAGATCATCAACCAACTGCTCGAATTTAGCGCGTGTTAATTTTCTAACAAGGTGTTTAGGCACACCATCAACAGAAGTTATATAAGGTAAATTTACCTCTGTCTCCATGGAGCTTGATAATTCGATCTTCGCTTTTTCAGCAGCTTCCTTCAGACGCTGTAACGCCATCGGGTCTTTGCGCAGATCTACACCTTCTTCTTTCTGGAATTCATCTGCCAGCCAGTTCATCACACGCAAGTCAAAGTCATCACCACCCAGGTGTACATCACCGTTGGTAGATTTTACTTCGAATACACCATCTCCTAATTCCAATACAGATATATCAAATGTACCACCACCTAAGTCGTACACAGCAATCTTCATATCGTGATTCTTCTTATCAAGACCATATGCCAGCGCAGCAGCAGTAGGTTCGTTGATAATACGTTTCACATCGAGACCAGCGATTTGTCCTGCTTCTTTGGTAGCCTGACGCTCAGCATCATTAAAGTAAGCCGGTACAGTAATAACGGCTTCTGTCACTGTAGTGCCGAGGTAATCTTCTGCCGTGCTCTTCATCTTCTGAAGAATCATAGCAGAGATCTCTTGTGGAGTATATAAACGATCGCCTATACGAACACGAACTGTATTGTTGTTACCGGATTCTACCTGGTATGATACCATTTTCTTTTCTCCGGATACTTCATCAAACTTCTTACCCATGAAGCGTTTGATAGACTGAACAGTATTTTTCGGATTGGTGATTGACTGGCGCTTTGCAGGATCTCCTACTTTGCGTTCACCCTTTCCGTTATCAAGAAAACCAACGATGGAAGGTGTAGTTCTACGACCTTCGCTATTCGCAATTACCACAGGCTCGTTACCTTCCATTACAGCAACGCACGAGTTGGTGGTACCCAAGTCTATTCCAATAATTTTTCCCATAATATTTTTTCGGTGTTTAGTTTCAGCTATTTCTTCCCTTGCTGCCGTTCTTCAAGGGTTATGCCAATGGCTTTTTAAGAAGAAAAATGTGACACATTGACATAAAATGCGCTGTGCTGCTGAAAATATAGGGGATAGCAACGGCTACTGGCGGCCTAGTAATGACTGAAGTATCGTTTCGGAGTCTGCATATCCTGCAGATTTCAGTCGCTTGAAGTCGTTGATGGCTTTCTTCTTGTCGCCCATCGCGATATAGGTTTTGCCACGGAAATACAATGCTTCCATGTTCGATGGATTTACCTCGAGCGCCTTGCTAAACGCTTCGATGGAAGCAGTATAATTCTGTAAGTGAAAATGAAGCTTGCCGTTGAGAAAGAAGGCACGAGAGTATTGTACCTTATCATAGTACTCGGGATGAAAGCCTCTATGAAGGACGCGCTCCAGTATTTGCTTTGCGTCATCCCATTTACGTTGCGCCAAAAACAGTTCTGCCTGGCGCATGAGTGGAGATGTTCGTTCAGGTAAAGCCTTCTGGTATTCAGCAAGCGTTTCGAATGCACTCGCTGTATCTTTCAGCGTGATGTAGCTCTCCACTACATGTTCAAAAAGTTGCCAGTTGAACTGATCGATCTTTAGCGCTTTTCGAAAATCTTCGTTGGCACCTTTCTCGTCACCAACCATGGACCGGCATAGGCCCCGTTGATTTATAATTTCAAAATCAGTCGTATCAGACTTCAGGTATCTGGAGAAGTCAATGATAGCACCATAATAATCTTTCTGTGCAGCCTTGATCAAACCCCGCAATCTATAGGTAAGCATCAGGTCAGGCTGCAGACGAGCCATTTCATTCAAGTCTGCATAAGCACCTTTCCAGTCATTTCGTTCATAACGATAGATCGCGCGTTTCTTATGGGCATCTATAATTTCATTGTCGAGCTTCAGCGCTTTGTCGTAGTATACAAATGCAGAATCATGTTTACTCTCGTGCTCAAATACCAGTGCTTCCAGAAAATATACTGTGGCAGATGGTTGAATTTTTTCAGCTGCCTTAAAATTTTCCAACGCCAACTTTTTCTTGTCAGCCAGAAAAAAGCAAAAACCTTTTTTGAAAAACTTTAATGCGTTTTCATCTAATCCATAACTGAAGCGTACGGCATACGAGGTTGCATATTGGATGTCGATGTGTTTATCCAATATCGTTTCTCCTCTTCTGAAATGTTCTTCGTTCGCCTGGTTCGCCAGCACAGCTTTACGCAAATCATTAAAAGCCTGATCGAAGTTTTCAAGTTCAATATTTAGAAATCCGCGCAACATCACGAAGAAAGAATTGTCAGGATTAGACTGTACAAGTTTATTCCAGTCGTGAATCGTTTTGTCGGGTTGCTCCAAGACTATATATGCAAATCCCCGCCAGAATAATGCTTCGCGATAAAGCGAGTCGCATTGAAGCGCTTTCTCAAAATATACTATAGCTGCATTATTTTTGTTTTTGATCAGGTCAGGAAATTTGATGAGGCCCTGAACGAGATATGCGTTCGGAAATTTCGGGTCGAGTTCGTGACACTTCTCCAGGTACTTTAATGCCTTGCGCTCGTTGCCGCGCATGCGTTCTATATTGCCGAGATTGAAATGTGCACGGACAAGCGCAGGATTTATATCAATTGATTTTTCATAGTATGATTCTGCTTTACTATACGCATCCTGCTGGTCATACACTTCGCCAAGCATCAGAAGTGTTTCGCTGCTTTTCGGATCTATAGCGAGTGCTGCCAGAAAATCTTTTTCTGCATTTGTAAAATCTCCCAGCATCTTATGACATATACCACGGTAATAAAATGCCGGTGAGAAATTAGGCAGCTGACGTATCACATCTGCGAAACTGTTAATGGCTATATCCGGATTGTCCTCATCAAGTTCTGCCAATCCATTGTTCATGGAAGCCTGAATTTTACCAGCCATGTTCCAGGTAAACTTCATTTCAGGATACGTGCTGTTATCAATGGATGGGAACAGACTTTCCTTGAAGTACCTGGAAAAATTAGTTTGGCCAATCGCTGTTACGCTGATCAGTAAACCAAAGATAAATATAGCAAGCCTCGGTATTGCCATAACCTGAATCCTTTCTGCAGATCTATTGTGACCACTCCGTTGGCGTTCTGTCCCAACGATGATCTTTCAATTTTGCGTGAAGTGATTCTGCCAGGCGTTTGCCATCACTGGTGCCAATGTTGGCATTTACGTTTCGTACTTTGCGCATGCCTGGTATAATAGTGTGTACATCGCTGTTGCAAAGTATAAAGCGAAGCGCCATCTCTGCCATCGTCATGCCTGCCGGTATGAGCGGACGCAAGGCGTCAGCATGATCAACACTTGAATTGAGATTTTCAGGAACGAAGTACGTTGCACGCCAATCATCTTTTGGGAAAACAGTTTCTTTGGTAAGTGTACCTGTTAATGTACCTTCATCAAAGGGCACGCGTGCTATAACGGCTATATCAAGTTCGCGACAAAGCGGAAAGAGGTTGTCTTCCGGAGCCTGATCGAAAATATTATAGATCACCTGTACGGCATCAATCAGGTTGGTTCGTAGTGTACCCAGTACGTTGTCGGGTTCCCAGCGATTAACGCTTATACCAAAGTGATTTACTTTGCCTTCGCGTTTCAGTTTTTCAACAGCTGTCTTCCATTCATCCTGGTTTGCCCAGTTGTCTTCCCATACGTGAAACTGTTGCAGATCTATACTTTCAACATTCAGATTTTTCAAACTCTTTTCGGTATACTCAATGATGTGTGAAGCCGGAAAGCAGTCCGCAAGTTTATATTCAGGTTTGGAAGGCCACTTGAAATTTTTAGGAGGGATCTTCGTGGCGATATATAGCTTCTTATCAGGATTCTGTTTTACCACCTTACCGAGTATCTCCTCGCTTTTGCCGTTGCCATAGCCCCACGCGGTATCAAAGAAATTACAACCTAATTCAATGGCGCGCGCTAAAGCCTGATCTACTTCCTGGTTATCGGCACCGGTCCAGCCGGCAAGGCCCCACATGCCGTAGCCAATTTCACTTACGTTCCAGTTTGTTCTTCCAAATCGTCTGTATTGCATTTTTGGTGTTTGGGTTAATGTAAAAAAGAGGTATCTGTAAAGATTTTTCGATTTTCTTTACAAAGCAAAATCCTTGTGATAAGAAAAACGCATTTTCTTTACAAAGCAAAATCCGTATGATAAGGAAATGCATTTTCTTTACTTTTGCGACCGCGTATTCGGTAATCGTTATCCGTTAATAGTTAATCGTTGGCTATGCATTTTATGGATTTCGGATTTCGAATAATGATTAATGGATAACGACTAACGAGACAATGAATTTAGAACAGGAAATATCGAAACGGAGAACCTTTGGAATTATAAGTCACCCGGATGCCGGAAAAACAACGCTTACGGAGAAGCTTCTGCTTTTCGGGGGTGCTATTCAGAAGGCGGGTGCTGTAAAGTCGAGTAAAATAAAAGATCATGCGCGCTCAGACTGGATGGAGATCGAGAAGCAAAGAGGTATCTCGGTTGCTACTTCGGTAATGGGATTTAATTATAAAGATGTAAAGATAAACCTGCTCGATACACCAGGTCACCAGGACTTTGCGGAAGATACATATCGCACCCTCACCGCAGTGGATAGTGTGATTATGGTGATTGATTGTGTGAAGGGTGTAGAGATACAAACCGAGAAGCTGATGGAAGTTTGCCGGATGCGCAACACACCGGTGATCTGTTTCATCAATAAACTTGATCGCGAAGGACGTGATCCGTTTGAATTGCTTGATGAGGTTGAAGAAAAACTGAATATAAAAGTTCGTCCGTTGAGCTGGCCGATCAGCATGGGTAAAACTTTTAAGGGGGTATATAGTCTATACGAGAAGAGCCTTCATCTTTTTACGCCAAGTAAAACAACGGTAGAAGAAGGTATCGAAATAAAAGACATTAACGACTCTATTGTAGATGATTACGTTGGTGAGAACAACGCGAAGCAGTTACGTGCCGATGTAGAGCTGATTGAAGGGGTATATCCTGAATTTGATGTGAATGATTACCTGGCTGGTAAAGTGGCCCCGGTTTTCTTTGGCAGTGCTGTAAATAACTTCGGTGTGCAGGAGTTGTTGGATACGTTCATCCGTATAGCACCAGACCCGGCACCGCGCGAAACAACGGCACGACTGGTGGAACCGGTTGAGAATAAATTTTCGGGTTTCATTTTCAAGATCCATGCTAACATGGATCCGAAGCACCGTAACCGTATAGCGTTCTTACGTATATGTTCCGGTAGATTTGAAAGAGGAAGTAACTATTACCACGTTCGTCAGGAAAAAGGTATACGCTTCTCGAATGCTACAGCCTTTATGGCGCAAGATCGCGAGACGGTTGATGAAGCATGGCCGGGAGATATAGTAGGTTTATATGATACAGGGAACCTGAAGATTGGTGATACGCTTACGGAAGGAGAGAAAATGATGTATACTGGTATACCAAGTTTCTCGCCCGAAATTTTTAAGGAGGTGCTAAACATGGATGCCATGAAGACCAAGCAACTTGAAAAAGGGTTGCTTCAATTGATGGAAGAAGGTGTGGCGCAGCTGTTCACATACGAGATTGGAAAGAAAAAAGCAGTAGGTGTTGTGGGCGCGCTGCAGTTTGAAGTAATTCAATTCCGTCTCAAGAATGAGTATGGTGCATCGTGTCAGTTTGTGCCGCAGAATATATATAAGGCATGCTGGATAAGCAGTAAAGATCCGCAGAAGCTTGCCGAGTTTATTGACTCGAAGCAACGNNNATGGTGCAGGATAATTTTCCGGATATAGAATTCCATTTTACATCTGAGTTTTAATCAGAAGGTAAATATATCTTTCAGATCAAATTTCAGATTCGTGAGAACGGAGGAGGAGACTTCTCCTTCTTTCACCAGGTATAAATGGGGCACATCGGCATCGGGCTGATCGTGCTTATATACTTCGAGTGTATGATTGGTCGGATCAACGATCCAGTATTCACGAACTCCAATTTGCTGATATACTTTTTTCTTCCGGTTACGATCCGTAAGTACGTTGGAGGGAGAGATGATTTCAACGATCAGATCAGGCACCCCTTCAATGCCACGATTGGTAATGATGTTTTCTTTTCAGAAGATATAAATAGTAAATCTGGCTGAAATACATTTCTCTGGTCAATGTAAAGATCAATGGGAGCAAAGAATACCTTGCTGTTTAATTTCGTTGATTCTTTTTCGAGGATTATAAAAAGCTTACCCGTTACATTCAGGTGAAAAGGCGTAAGCGCTGGCGACATAACGAGTTCTTCATTAATTAGCTCACAAGGGGTATTCGATTCTTCCAACTTAAGAAAGTCGTAAACAGTCCATTCCTTGCTGCGATCAATCGTTCATGTTTTCATATTCGTTGAAAAAATCTTTTATAAATATACCAACTTTTCCAGATGTTTGGATTTTGATTTCTATGACCAAAGCACAGCCTTTTACCGTACTCTATGAAGATAACCATTTGCTGGTTGTTAATAAATCCAGTGGCGTGCTGGTACAGGGCGATGCTACCGGAGATATACCGTTGGTAGAGTTGTGTAAGAACTATATAAAAGACAAGTATACTAAACCCGGTGCTGTATTTCTGGGCGTTGTACACAGGCTGGATCGGCCGGTGAGCGGTGTTGTTGTATTAGCGCGTACATCCAAATCGCTGGAACGCATGAATGCACTGTTCCGCGAAAAAGAAACAACGAAAACATATTGGGCAATTGTANNTTCAAGAAAGAAACAACGGGTGCCCTACGCTCAGAGTTAAGCTATAAAGTATTAGCCGCTGCTGCCGGCTGTTGGTTGTTACAAGTTAATCCTGTTACAGGTCGCCCGCATCAAATACGCGTTCAGCTTGCGAGTATAGGTTGTGTGATTAAAGGTGATATAAAATATGGAGACGATGCCCCAACCGACAATGGAAGTATTTATCTTCATGCCAAAAGACTTTCGTTTGTTCACCCGGTAAAGAAGGAGAAGGTGTTATTTGAAGCACCGGTACCTTTAATGGGGTTGTGGAACAATTTCCCTGAAACGGATTAATGTATGGCAAATACTTCGTGGATTGAGCGGCTTAAACAACGGTGGAAATTGGATAGTATCTTCCAGGTTATTGTCGTGCTCATTGTATTTGCCTGCACAGGCTTCACTGTTTTGGCTATCAAAAAACCAATTCTCAGGTTTCTTGCCGGAGAAAATGGCGATACAGCGTTCGCTTCCGTATTATACTATATATTTATTCTTCCCCTATATAATGTCATCTTGTTAGGGTATGGTTTCCTCTTAGGTCAATTCACTTTTTTTTGGGAATTCGAAAAGCGCTCCGTTGGCAGGATTATTTCTGCTTTTCGAAAGACGAAAAAGTAGTGGTTTATGAAACATATTTTATTGCTGGTTGCGGCTATTTTAATAGTCACGGCATGCTCATCTCCCAGATATACCTATAATTTTGATTACTACGACTATAACAGCGGGCGCAAACATCATCATGCAAAAGCTGCACAATCGAAAAATGAAACAGAAGACCATCCGTTAACGCTGGAAGAACGAACACTGGTAGCCAGTGCTGCACCCATTGTTCTTACCGAAGAAGATATAGCTGCAGAGAAACCTGCCGCGAAGCCAGCGAGTGTATCGAAGCCATCAAAAGCAGCACTTGCCGAAACTAAAAAAGCCGAAGCTGCTGCCAAAGAAAATGCAGCGTTACTGGCAAAACGATATAAAGAGCTCTCTAAATCACAACGTAAAGAATTTAAGCAGGAGCTGAAGAAACAATTCAAGCGCTATATGAAAGCCAAACGCACAGGCGATACGGTAGCTGCTAATAATGCCACGAGTACGATGGATCAGGATTTGAAGATGGCCATCATCTTCGGGGCGGTAGGACTAACATTAACATTATTCGGAGGTATAAATGAAGCCTTCTGGATATTAGGTGTAATAGCAATTGTAGTTGGCGTTGTGTTTCTTGTGAAATGGCTGGTACGTCAGTAGATATATATTGGCTGCAGATATACCATAAAATAAGAAACCCTGAAGCTGTCTCTTCAGGGTTCTCTATTTATACTCGAATGTTTTAAAAGCTTAGGCTGCTATACCATCTGCCAGCAGAATTACTTTGTTCTTCAGTACTTCTACTACGCCTCCGGTAACGGCTATCTGATGAGACCCATCTTTACCTTTATACTCAACGATTCCTTCTTTCAGTAAGCTGATGAGTGGCGCGTGATGATCCATTACCTGAAAGGAACCATCTGCACCCGGAAAGGTGGCTATAGTAACATCGCCTTCAAATACTTTTTTCTCCGGAGTTAATATTTCAAGATGCATTGTTTTCTGATTATAAAGATTGGAAGATTATAAAATTGAAAGATTAAAAGACGGATTCGTTAAAGTTCCAATCTTTCAACCTTCCAATTTTTCAATTTTAGTTCAGCCCTTTAGCCTCAGCCAACATCTTCTCACCTTTTTCAACGGCTTGTTCGATGCTACCAACAAGGTTGAAGGCCATCTCTGGCAGGTAGTCGTATTGACCATCCATAATAGCGTTAAAGCCTTTGATAGTATCTTTGATATCTACCAACACGCCTTTAAGACCTGTAAACGCTTCAGCCACGTGGAATGGTTGTGAAAGGAAACGTTGTACACGTCTTGCGCGGTGTACCACTTGCTTATCTTCGTCAGACAATTCATCCATACCAAGAATGGCGATGATGTCCTGTAATTCTTTATAGCGCTGCAGAATGTTCTTCACGCGTTGAGCGCAGTTATAGTGTTCTTCACCAACGATCTCCGGACGGAGGATACGTGATGTAGAATCCAATGGATCCACCGCAGGATATATACCAAGCTCAGAAATTTTACGGCTCAATACCGTTGTCGCATCCAAGTGAGCGAATGTTGTAGCAGGAGCAGGGTCAGTCAAGTCATCGGCAGGTACATATACCGCCTGTACAGAAGTGATTGAACCATTTTTAGTTGAAGTAATACGCTCTTGCATCGCACCCATCTCTGTAGCAAGTGTAGGCTGATAACCCACCGCTGAAGGCATACGACCTAAAAGAGCCGATACTTCAGAACCTGCCTGTGTGAAACGGAAGATGTTATCTACGAAGAAGAGAATGTCGCGGCCTTTTCCTTTGCCATCACCATCGCGGAAATATTCTGCAACGGTAAGACCAGACAACGCCACACGAGCACGTGCTCCTGGAGGTTCGTTCATCTGTCCGAACACGAAGGTTGCTTTAGAGTCAGCAAGTTTCTGCTCATCTACTTTAGAAAGATCCCAGCCACCGGCATGCAGTGACTTGAGGAACTCATCGCCATAGTTAACGATACCTGCTTCGATCATCTCGCGCAGAAGGTCATTACCTTCACGTGTTCTTTCACCAACACCGGCAAACACTGAAAGACCAGAGTATGCTTTCGCGATGTTGTTGATCAATTCCTGGATCAATACGGTTTTACCTACACCGGCACCACCGAACAATCCGATCTTACCACCTTTTGCGTATGGTTCGATCAGGTCGATAACTTTTATACCTGTAAAAAGAACTTCGGTTGAAGTTGAAAGATCTTCGAAAAGAGGAGCCGGGCGGTGAATTGGAAGCGCCTGGTCACCTTTAGGTTGTTTAATACCGTCAATGGCTTCACCCACAACATTGAAAAGACGTCCTTTGATATCTTCACCGATAGGCATTTTAATAGGTGATCCTGTATCGGTTACTTTCATACCTCTAACCAGACCTTCTGTTCCTTCCATTGAAATGGTACGAACACGGTCTTCGCCAAGGTGTTGCTGGCATTCCAGGATAACCTTGGTGCCATCAGCTTTTGTTACTTCCAGGGAATCCAGGATGTTTGGTAGTTTAGCACCTTCGCCATCAAAGGCCACGTCTACAACAGGGCCAATTACCTGTGTGATCTTTCCAATATTTGCCATTAGTTAGTTATTTATTAAGTCAGGGTTCTGAAATTGACCGCAAAAGTAGGTAGTTACGAACGAAGTGCAAAGGGCTGTGAATTAATTATTCAGCCTATTTCTAAAGGCTTTTACCGTGTGTGTTTTGTGGGTTGGAACGGAGATCTTTTTTCAGGCTGCATTCAGGATGATTCTGAAAGTTGTACCCTGATTTTCTTCGGAAGATTTTACGAAAATTTTGCCATTGTGGTATGTTTCAATAATTCGTTTGGCTAGTGTAAGGCCTAAACCCCAGCCGCGTTTTTTTGTGGTAAAGCCTGCGCGGAAAACAGAATCTATTTTTGAACGCGGAATACCTTTGCCGGTATCCGAAACATCTATAAATACTTTGCCTTCATTGCCCCGCAGGATTTTAATAGCGATGGTGCCGGTGTTACCCATGGCATCCACAGAATTTTTGCTGAGGTTCTCAATCACCCATTCAAACAGGGGGGCGTGAACATTTACGAAAATCGTCTCCGAGAGTGTAAAGACCTCCATCCGTATTTTGGCTGAAACACGAGGTCGCAGATAATTTACAACGTTGTTGATAAGCGTTACAACGTTCTCTCTTTTTAATGTAGGCACCGACCCGATGCTGGAGAAACGCTCCGTAACGATGCGCAGCTTTTGAATATCCTTTTCGAGCTCTTCCACAACTCCTTTCTCCTGCATGTCTGAATCTTCGCGGATCACTTCCATCCATGCCATGAGTGAAGATATAGGTGTACCCAGCTGATGCGCTGTTTCTTTGGCAAGACCAACCCACACGCGGTTCTGCTCGGCCATCTTCGAGTAGTTAAATGCCAGGAATGATATAAATCCAAATAACGCTATAACCGACAACTGAATATAGGGATAGGCAATAAGCTGCTTGAGCAGAAAGGAGTTTTTATAGTATATATACTGAGTGCCAAAGGCTTCGTTTGTTTGCGGATCGCGCAGTGTTACCGTAATGGGCTCATACGTTTCCTTCATTACGTTCATTTGATTTGCCAGAAATTCATCCTTTCGTTTCTGCGACCATGACTCTTCTACATCCAGATTTCGGTGTGCCAGTACTTGTCCTTTTTCATCAGCCTGTATAATTGGTATAGAGTTATTTTGAAAGAGAATTTCCTGAGCAATGAAGTTCACATCACCATACGTATCATCTTCGTTAGCGGTATATTCTATAGCCTTGGCATACAGCTGCACCTGCTGCCGCTCACGACCTTTTAGCTGATCGACCAGAATTTTAGTATAGTAAATAGAGCCTGAACTGATAAGAATGGAAACAATAAGCACAACCCATTTGAAGGCTGTGTTGTTCTGATAAAAATCAAGACC
>DJFR01000145.1:13572-14422 GCA_002432545.1 Flammeovirgaceae bacterium UBA5867
CGCCAGTTGCCAGAACGGAACACCAAAGCCAATGCGTCCCATCATCGCGATGGGAGAGGTGATCGGTATAATGGATAACCACACACTGACAGGCCCGTGCGGATCTTTGAGTATAAACATGAAGAGGCTCATGTACGATATCAGCATCGGTATAGTAATCGGGAACATGAATTGTTGTGCCTCTGCTGGACTATCTACCGCAGAGCCTACCGCGGCAAACAATGCTCCGTAGAGCAAGTAGCCTCCTAAGAAGTAAAACAAGAAACTAATTCCAATTTGTATCCATGGAAGTGATGTGAATTCATTTATAGCCTTTGCTGTTTGTGAAGTTGCTGCGGCTTGTTGTGCAGCTGCCTCTGGTGAAATTTGTTGCATAGCCTGTTGCTGCGGAGAGTCTACTCCTATCATGTCAACCACTACAAAGGTTAATGTCCCCATCAGTATAATCCAGATTAAAAACTGCAGTAAGCCTACTGAAGCAAGTCCTATAATTTTACCCATCATTAACTGAAAGGGTTTTACAGAGGAGACAATTACCTCTACAACCTTGCTCGTTTTTTCTTCTATAATCCCCTGCATAATCTGAGCACCGTAAATAAAGATGAACATATACATTAGTATACCTGCAGCCATACCTATACCGGAGAGTATAATGGAATTGTTGGATTTTTCTTGGCCGCTTTCTGTAAAGCTTACAGTACTAATGTTCACGCTCGTTTTCAGACTATCGAGCAACTTCTGATCGATTTGCATGCGCTGCATCTTTAAATCTTTCAGCTGCGCTTCGAAAAGATTTTCAATGCTCGATATATCTTCCATACTCGGAGATATCTTTGTATAGAGTACAATG
>DJFR01000174.1:0-11725 GCA_002432545.1 Flammeovirgaceae bacterium UBA5867
TTATCAACTTCCGGTGAATCGAATTCAGTGCGTCCTATAAATGCACCGCCTTCTTTGCGATCCACCAGGGTCTTATAAATCTTGCCGATCTTCTGTTGGTTAAGTTCAAGCGATATGCCTTGTTGCAGCTCCATGATCTCATCAACACGTTCCTGCTTTACTTCATCGGGTACATCATCGGCCATCGAATAAGCATGTGTATTCTCTTCATGTGAATAAGCAAACACGGCAAGACGATCGAATCGCGATTTTTCAATGAAGCGTAACATCTCCTGGTACTCGGCTTCGGTTTCCCCAGGGTGACCAGCGATCATGGTGGTGCGAATAGCGATACCGGGTACTTTTTCACGAATGGTGTCGAGCAATTGCTCAGTCTTTTCACGTGTTATACCTCTGCGCATAATCTGCAGCATATTGGTTGAACCATGTTGCAGCGGAATATCTATATACTTGCAGATGTTGGAACGTTCAGCCATCACTTGCAATGCATCCATCGGGAAACCCGCAGGGAATGCATAGTGTAAGCGTATCCAGTCAATGCCCTCAACATCAGAAAGGCGTTGCATGAGTTCAGCAAGATTTCTTTTCTTATAGAGGTCAAGACCGTAGTATGTTGAGTCCTGTGCGATGAGCAGCAATTCTTTTGTACCGTTCTTCGCGAGGTTCTTTGCTTCCAGCACGAGCTCATCCATCGGGCGTGAAATGTGTCCTCCACGCATTAATGGAATAGCGCAGAACGAGCAAGGACGGTCGCAGCCTTCGGATATTTTCAGGTAAGCGTAGTGACTTGGATTTGTGAGTATGCGCTCACCCACCAGCTCATGTTTATAATCAGCCTTGAATACTTTTAAGATACGGGAGAGATCGCGTGTACCGAACCACGCATCAACATCCGGGATTTCTTTTTCAAGATCATCTTTATAGCGTTGTGAGAGACAGCCCGTAACATATACTTTGTCTACAATACCTTCTTCTTTTGCATCCACATAGCGCAGGATTGTATCGATAGATTCCTGCTTGGCGTTATCGATAAATCCGCAGGTGTTTATTACCACAACACTGGCATCGTCTTCTTTCGCTTCATGCACGGCATCAATACCGTTACCCCGCAATTGCGTCAATAATACTTCAGAGTCCACCAGGTTTTTGGAACAGCCCAGTGTCACTATATTGACTTTCGTTTTCTTGTTACCCTTTGTCTTCATTTTAATTCGCAGATGCTCCAGCCTGTTTTCAGTCACAAACAATAACCTCTTTCCAATAATTCACCATTCAATAAAGTGCTTGCGCCAGCGTTTAAAGCTTGATTTGGAAGCAGGTTAGCGGTTTATGGCTGCGACTTTTTATATCCAGATGCAAAAGTACTAAAAATAAATGGGCACAGAATTTGGGCTTTGGGGCGTTAAAGTATCTTTACGCCCGCAAAAATCTATGAAAAGAACAGGCTGGTTCATCTTTTTCCTTATTCTGGCTGCATCTTGCCTGGACGATCCCGATTGTTTTCAGCTCAACAATAATTATTTAGGAATTTCCTTTTTTGTGATGGGCTCTGGCGGGGCCGATACGCTCAAGGCTACAGAAATAGCGCTCTCGGGCGCCAAAGTTGTGTATGCCGATACGGCAACTAGTGTTGCATTACCGCTTAACTATTCGACCACGGCCACCGACATAATTATTACCCGGGCGGATGGAACCAAGGATACACTCAATGTTACTTATAATGCGCAAATGCAGTATGTCTCCGAAGACTGCGGGTCGCGCTATATATTGGCAGGTCTTAAAGTAAGCGAACACTCTTTTGATTCCATCAGGCTTGTAAGCGATGTACCCACCAAAAGTGGAGGAACCAATATTGCCGTATACCGTTGCCCGGAGATTACAACGATGGGTCTTACCCTGCAGCAACTCTATATATCCGGTACCAGTACACAGTCGGCTACTACACGCAGTACCGAGATCAACAGCATTACTGCCGATTTTAGTGGTGAAACGTTTTATGTAGATAAAACAGCATCAACGCTATATTTACCGGTTAACCTCACCGATGTGAAGTCTTCCTATACATTTGATTTTGCAGATGATTTTGGATTGAAAGATTCGGTGCGGAAGCTTGTGGTAAATTATAAGGTTCAAGAAATAGAGCGCTATAAGCAATGCGGCAAGCAGAAATTTGTTGATTCACTTTACATTGACAAAATACAGACAACCTTTGATACAGCTTCGATCGCACTTGACAGCGATGGAGACTCGCTGAGTACTATTCAGGACCCTGCTGTTGTGAATGTGAAGTTACTTCGCTGCCCGGAGACGAATCTTACACAAGTTGTGTTCAGAAGACCTAATACGACTACAACCCGCGCGATATATATACAGAGTATTACCATGGATTATTCTGATGATATACTGTATGCGGGTGATACTACCACCACGGTAAAGCTTCCGCTGAATCCTAATTCAACCACCACCGAGTTCCAGGTAAAGTATACCACAGCCTCGAATACCGCGACCGTAACAACTACAATAGCCGTAAGTTATACAGTAACATTCAGTACACTGTTTTCCGGATGCGGTGTTCAGAATACATACTCTGATCTGAAAATAACCGAGAATCCAAATGCAAATGTAGAAGTACTCACTACAAATGATGTTAAATTCCCAGCCGTAACAAACATTGCCGTTGAAGTCAATTAACATATTGCTATTGGTGCTTTGCAGTTCGCTGGCATTTGCGCAGAAAGATACTACTGCGGTAATACCTGCTGATACAGCACAAAGTAAATGGTATATACCTACCGGGGTTCGTATCGGTACCGATGCACTTTCTATAGCACGCACATACTATAGCAAATCCTTTAAGGGCTGGGAAGTAAACGGTGATGTTGATTTCGGGAGATACTACCTGTCTGTTGACTATGGCTATTGGGCCAGAGATTATGCAAGCGATAAAGGTATATATGATAACGATGGTAATTATTTCCGAGTAGGAGTCGATGTAAACTTCCTGACGAAAGATCCGGAGAAGAATATGTTTTTTATCGGTGCACGTTATGGACATGCTACTTTTTCGGAGCACCTTGTTGTTGAAGGTATTGAAGATCCGGTATGGGGAACATTGAACGAGAACCTACAGAATGTTAACATCAATGGTCATTGGTTTGAATTAACCACCGGCATAAGAGTAAAAATGTGGAAGTTCATCTGGATGGGATATACCGCGCGCTTTAAATTTGGATTGGGCACCAATGAAACCGGAAGACTTGTTCCTGCAGATGTACCCGGGTATGGTCGCACCGATAAAGAATCAGTCTGGGGATTTAATTATCAGCTCTTCTTCCGCATTCCAGTACGGAAGAGTCCAGCGATAATAACAGAGAAAGATAAGAAGTAGCCAGTCCGTTGTTAGTCTCGTTTGAATAACGAGTCAACAAACTCCGTTCTGTCGAATACCTGGAGGTCATCCACTTTTTCACCCACACCTATATATTTTACGGGTATTTTGAACTCGTCTGATATACCAATCACAACACCACCTTTAGCAGTGCCATCCAGTTTGGTAATGGCGAGTGACGTAACTTCTGTGGCTTTGGTGAATTCGCGTGCTTGTATTACAGCATTTTGTCCGGTGCTGCCATCGAGTACCAGTAGCACTTCGTGAGGTGCATCGGGTATAACTTTCTGCATCACACGCTTTATTTTGGTAAGCTCGGCCATCAGGTTGATTTTCGTGTGAAGTCTTCCTGCGGTATCAATAATAATTACATCAGCACCCTGATCGGCTCCGGCACGCACAGCATCAAATGCTACCGCTGAAGGATCGGTGTTCATGCCTTTGGCAATTACCGGTACCCCTACACGCTCGCCCCATAGTTTCAATTGATCAACAGCAGCTGCGCGAAACGTATCAGCAGCGCCTAACACAACTTTTTTACCTTTCTTCTTGAATTGAGATGAGAGCTTGCCGATGGTAGTTGTTTTACCAACACCATTTACACCCACTACCATAATTACATAGGGCTTTTTATCAGCAGGCGTTTCAAACTCTTCTATGTCTTTAGCGTTGGTCTCCGCGAGGAGAGCAGCAACTTCTTCTTTCAGAATTCTGTCGAGCTCAGATGCTCCGAGATATTTATCGCGTGCAACACGCTCCTGAATACGACCGATAATTTTGAGCGTTGTTTCAACACCTACATCCGATGATACAAGTATCTCTTCGAGGTTGTCCAGTACTTCATCATCAACAGTAGACTTACCGACAAGCGCTTTGCCGAGTTTGCCAAAAAAACTTTCCTTGGATTTCTCCAGGCCTTTGTCGAGTGATTCTTTTTTATCTTTTGAGAAAAGTCCGAACATAATGTATTCTGAATGACAAGGTTCAAATATCAACAAAATCCGATAATCAGGTATATGCCTGTCGGCAGCTTGCAAATTCAATGACGCAAAACGGCAAAAAAAAAGTCCCTCATCAGGGACTTTTATTACTTTTTAAACCAGCTTATTTTTTAGCAAGAGTTTCTTTTACTAAATCAGCCGGAACGATTTCTTCTTTGAAGGTGTAAGCACCTGTCTTCTCAGACTTAATGGCACGGATTACTTTCGCAAAGCTTTTTCCGTCACCTTTCTTCAGTGTAGCAACTACTTTCTTTGCCATGGTTATTTAATTTCTTTGTGAACAGTTACTTTTTTCAGAATAGAATTGTACTTCTTCAGTTCCAATCTTTCTGTTGTGTTTTTACGATTCTTCGTGGTGATATAACGGCTCATGCCTGGCTGGCCGCTTGTTTTATGCTCTGTGCACTCTAAGATCACCTGAATCCTGTTGCCTTTCTTTGCCATTGTCTTTTACGTTATTNNTTTACGTGATGTATTACTATAGTACCAGATTTCCGTTAGCTCTGGCTTCTTTCAATACAGCCGTTATACCATTCTTATTGATGGTCTTGATTGCTTTTGTAGATACTTTCAAAGTGATCCACTTGTTCTCCTCAGGAATGAAGAAGCGTTTTTTCTGAAGATTCGGTAAGAATCTACGCTTAGTCTTGTTGTTAGCGTGCGATACGTTGTTACCAACCTGAGGTCTCTTTCCAGTTATTTCACAAACTCGTGCCATAATCAGCTCAATTTTAGCCCCTTCTAAAAAGGGATTGCAAATATCGGTAAAACCTGTTCAATAATCCAAAGCCAAATTCAAATTAATCCAAAGTCTTTTCTTAAAAAAGCCTGGAAATCAACGTTTCAGGGTCAAGACCTTCAAAATTATCAATAATAAGGTCTGTCTGGTGCAGTTCTTCGCGCGTATGCGTGGTGGTAATACCCACCACTTTACACCCTGCAGCCTTACCAGCAGCTACCCCGGAAAGGGAATCTTCAAACACAATACAATTTTCGGGTTTGAAGTTAAGCGCAGCCGCAGACTTCAAATAAATTTCCGGATCGGGCTTTCCTTTGCTCACAAACGAATCATCAAGTATGGTGGGGAAGAATCGCTCCGTGTGAGTTTTCGATAACGAGAAATCTACATTGGCGCGTGGCGCAGACGTTGCAACGGCACAGGGTATACCTGCCTTCTCTGTTTTTTCAAGGAAGCTGATCAGACCGTCAACCGGTTTCACATCCTTATCATATAGCTTCCGATAGAGCGCTTCTTTCTCTTCGGTATACTGATGGATCTTCTCATCGCCAATGTTTCCGAAAATATTCAGGATCCAATCGCGATTGGTGCGGCCGTATATTTTTTCACGAAGTTGCTGCTCGCTCAAATCGTACCCGTGCTCTTTACAAAATTGTATCAAGGCAATTTTATGATACGGATTGCTGTCAACAATTACCCCATCCATGTCAAAAAGAAAAGCATACTTCATAGTTCATATATTTAAATTGAAGAGATAATACAGGTGCTGTATACACACCTTATATAGTATGCAATGATGACTCACTGCATTGCGGGCGCAAAGATGGCGGAATGCATGAATTAATGAACTACAATTTTTTTCGAGAACGATTTCTCATTCCAGATGAAGCGAAGAATATATAGGCCTGCTGAAAGTTTGGCAACGCTGGTCTGCGTAGTCTGGTTGGCCTGAATTAAAACCGGCTCGGTAAGTTGTTGACCGGTAACAGAAAAGATCATCATGAAAACGGATCGATCGGATACCACTCCGAAGACATCATCTTTCACAGGATTGGGATATACAGTGATAACCGGATCGCCCGGCAATTCGCTCGTGTTATCATGCTGTAAAACTGTTAGCCCACCCGTTACATTACCGGCAACAATAGCCGGCTTGGCAGTGCCATACAGGTTTACGATGGACGGCCACACACGCCCTCCAAAGTTTTTTGATAAGTATGTTTCAGTAAGCGGATTCCACACGATGTTACTGATCGCGGCATCTGCATTACTGGCTTTGCGGAAGTTATCGATAATACGAAGCTCTCCGGTCTGATCGCCAATCACCAGGTCTGCGGAACCATCGCCATCCAGATCACCAACTGCAAATGCAAGATTTTGTCTGAGCACACTGGAGCCGATACCCAGGTATGTACTGCTCTGAAGTGAGTAACTCGGTATGGTGGCACTGCCTGAGTTCTTCCAATAATATATAGCACCGTTGCTTCTGCCATGCAACAGGTCCATACGACCATCGAGATCGACATCTACTACGGTAATATTTTCTGTAGAGGCAAGATCGTTTACAGCGGCTGTATTGAAATCAACGTTCTGAATATCTCCTGTAGAAAAGCTGAGACCTGCCGCTGCTCTGTTTGGTAAATAACTGAGCCGCGTAATGCCATCAAAAAAACTCGTAGAGGTAAATACAAGATCGAGGTTGCCATCACCGGTTATATCTACGAATTGTATTTTCAGGTTGTATAGGGCGAGCGTTGTAAAGTTCAGATAATTATCTTCAATCAGTTTAAAGCTGGGCGTTGATGCTGTACCTGTGTTTTCGTATACCTGTATCGTAGCTGCTGTAACATCGGATGTATTCTGACTTATAAAAAGATCATAGTCTCCGTCCACATCAAAATCAAAAAAAGCGGGCACAGCGTTGTCTCCTATATCAATCATCTGATCTTGCAGAAAATTTACTTTATTAAAAGCAAACACAGGACTCGCATTGGTACCCGTATTCTTATAAAACCAATTGGACATGGCAAGATTGGTAGCAACGTCTGTCTTGGTAAATATATTCGGGGAGATGATCAGATCTTTTAATCCATCAAAATCAACATCTTCATAATACGGAGCGGGATAAAGAAAATTACTCGCGTTGGTGGATGGAAAATTCAGATCGGAGTTTATAACCGGATTCAACAGATCTCCCTGATTCGGCAACATAGAAAGTCTTGTACATGTAGCTTCTGATAGCAGCACATCAAGTTCACCATCCTGCGTTACATCCAGCATCAGCAAACTTTTCCCTCCGGCATGTTCAACACGTCCACCGGTATTACACTCTGCACTGTTGAACGCAAAATTACCACAGGTACATTCAGTGAAACCTCCCCATTGTATAGTAATTCTTTCAAAGTCGAGCGAATCACAACGGCTATGGTCTTCAATGCCATAATTCTTATGAAACTCTATCGTACCATTTCCGGCAAAGCGCACCGTAAAAATGTCGAGATCGCCATCACCATCTGCATCTACAATTGTAGGCAGATCATCAAACTGGAGTTGAAGATTTATCTTTTCATCGGAGAAACCTTTTGTTAACAACACATCACTTTTCGCCCCGTTATCATAGAACAGATGATGCTTCCACGTAAGTGTTCCGCCTGTTGTGGTCACGTTATCATATACCTTCATGCCGAGTATGTTGCCGGTAAAAATATCTTTACGCCCATCGCAGTTCAGATCACGCAACAACAGCCAGTTAGCAACATCAGCAGGGAACAGCGATTCATACTCAGGCGTATATTTATATTGATTGTTGATGTTGAGAAATGTATAGATCTTGTTGGCCATGCGATCGAAGAGCACCAGGTCTTCATGGCTATCATCATTCAGATCCATCGTGTTATACTGCGCAGCATTAAGTCCACCAACCCAGGGCATCGCGAGCATACCTTTATCCGTTTCAACGGGAATGCTCTGATCCAGTACATAGGTAAATTGTGCATACGCACTGAGTGAAAGGCAGAAGAAGAGGCAGGATAAAAGTGGTCTCATCAAAATAATTTTTCTACCTGTTATAACGTAGTGGCCTGCGAGGCTGTTATCTTGCCACCAAGATACTTTTTCCGGTGCACAATCCCTATGCAGTTTTACAGTACCGGATAAAATAAAAGACAGTATAATGATGATGGATATTGGAGACCTATATTCGAAGTTTTTAAAATCAGGCAAAGTATCAACCGATACACGGCAGATCACTCCGGGTTCTGTTTTTTTTGCGTTACGAGGCGATCGCTTTAACGCCAATGAATTTGCTGCACAAGCGCTTGAAAAAGGTGCCAGCTATGTGGTGATCGATGATGCCGCCTATAAAGTTGATGAACGCTGTATCGTTGTAGACAACACACTGGAAACTTTACAGAAGCTGGCGCGCCATCACCGCGATCAGCTTAACATACCTGTGGTGGGCCTTACGGGATCGAACGGTAAAACTACCAGCAAGGAATTGGTAAGCACAGTGCTGAGTAAAAAATTCAAGACGTATGCTACCAAAGGAAATCTGAACAACCACATTGGTGTGCCACTCACGTTGTTGTCAATCGATTCATCGTATGAGATGGCGGTGGTGGAGATGGGAGCGAATCACCTGGGTGAGATTGCGTTGCTGTGTTCTATTGCCAACCCTACACACGGTTTTATTACCAACATCGGTAAAGCACATATAGGTACATTTGGAGGCTATGAAAATATAATTCGCGCCAAGTCGGAGCTATACCAGCATCTCATCACTACGCAGGGAACCGTGTTCATCAACTCGCAGAATGCTATACTGGCAAACATGGCGAAGCGATTCAGTAAGCCCGTGCTATATCCGGCAAAAGGTGATTACTACCATTGTGAACTAATCGGTGCCGATCCGTTTGTAAAACTCAAAGCCGAGAATGGTGAAGTGGTAACGACACACCTGATTGGTACGTATAATTTTGAGAACATGGCAGCTGCATTATGTATCGGTAAATTTTTTGGTGTTGATGGTGCTGACGCCAACCGTGCTATAGCTGAATATATACCTTCGAACATGCGTTCGCAAATGGTAACGAAAGGTACCAACACGATTATACTAGATGCCTATAATGCCAATCCAAGTTCCATGCAGGCTGCTATTGAAAATATAGCGGCTATGAAAGCAGCACGTAAAGTTGTTATACTGGGCGACATGTTTGAGCTGGAGGAAGAAGCAGAGAAAGAACACCGCAGTCTGGGTAAACTCATTCGCGAAAAGGGACTGACAGAAGTATATTTCTGCGGCAACCTGATCAAGACTGCATTGGAGGAGGTACCAGCAGCCAAACATTTTACTACGAAAGATGCATTGATGGAGCAGCTAAGAAAAGATAAGCTTACGGATGCGACAATCCTGGTAAAGGCATCACGCGGTATAGGGCTTGAAACAATTGTGGAAGTTTTTGAATAGTAAACTATATATCAACCGTTAAAATCAGAAAAGCTATATATGGATTTTCCTCTCATGTTGAAATTTCTTAAGGACCTGGCGAAGAATAATGATCGCGAATGGTTCGAGAAGAACAAACCCAAATACCTGGAAGCAAAAGAATCGTTTGAAGAAGTTGTAGGTCATTTACTTGGCGAGATGGTAAAGTTTGATGACTCGCTGGGTGGACTTGACCCGAAGAAACTCATCTTCCGTATATACCGCGATGTTCGTTTTAGTAAAGACAAACGCCCCTATAAGAATAACTTTGGTGCAGGTATATCTGCCGAAGGCAAGGGATTGGGTATGCCTGGATATTATTTTCAATTGCAGCCCGGTAATCAAAGCTTTATAGCTACAGGATTGTTTCAGCCTCAACCTGAAATTCTTGCCAAAGTGCGACAGGAGATCGACTATAATGGCGACAAACTGAAGAAGATATTCAGCGAGAAGAAATTCAAAAGCAATTTCTCGAAGTTCTGGGATGAAGATACCTTGAAGAAGGCACCGAAGGGATACGCGCCTGATCATCCATATGCAGACTGGCTAAAGCTGAAGAGCTTCATTGTTACACACGAGTATACCGACAGCGAGGTAACAGACAAGAAGTTTATGAAGAATGTAGTGGATGCTCTAAAATCAGCCAAGCCATTGAATGACTTTCTAAAGGAAGCATTGCATTAAAATAAAAAAGAGCATTCATTTCTGAATGCTCTTTTAGTTTAGATTCTTATCAGCTTTAGTTGGTCTTCTTGCCAACGAGATATCCCTTCATTGAATAGAAAAGTATATATACATAGCACGGCAGCATCAACGCAAAGAATACCCACTGGAAGTGATATTCATCTTTGAGACTTGCAAATACTTTAGGAATTATTGCCCCTCCGGCAATGCCCATTACTAAAAGCGCGGAGCCGCGCTCAGTAAATTTACCCAAACCATCAATCGCCAATGGCCAGATAGCCGGCCACATAAGTGCATTGGCAAGACCGAGTGCAGCTACAAATGCAACAGATACATATCCAGAGGTAAACACGGTAGCAGCTGTAAAGATTATTCCTAACCACGCAGAAACTTTCAATGCTGTTTGCTGCGATAGATATTTAGGTATAGCAACCAGACCAATGATATAGCCTATCAGCATTGTGATGAGCGTAAACGAAGTGAAGTATTTCGTTTCATCGGAAGATATATTGAAGCCTTTACCGTATGTACCAATGGCATCACCCGCCATTACTTCAACCCCTACGTATACAAATATACAGAACGCACCTAGCAGCAAATGTGGGAATTGAAGAATGCTTGTCTTGGTTTTTGACAAATTACTGTCTGCCGGGCTTTCATTTACTTCACTTGCTTTTATCTCAGGAAGAGCAGATTTAAGTATCCATAAGCCAAGTAATACGAGTACACCTGCCATGATCATATACGGAGGATATATCTTTGATGCAAACTCGTTCAATAATGTCTCTTTTATTTCAGGTGTAGGGGCGCTCACAATTTTCGCCTCCAGTTCATCCACACCCTTTAAAACGAAGGCTCCTAAAATTATAGGACTTAATATACCGGCTATTTTATTGCAGATACCCATAATGCTGATACGTTGTGCAGCACTTTCTATAGGGCCAAGAATACTAATATATGGATTTGATGCAGTTTGAAGTATAGATAGTCCTGAACCGATAGTAAAGAGACCTATCAGTGATATAGTATAGTTTCGTTGTGTGGCGTATGTGCCAAAGAGAAACGTACCCACAGCCATTACTAACAGGCCGAGTGCCATTCCTTTCTTCATACCAGTCTTCTCAAGTATCCATGATGATGGTATAGCGAGAAAGAAATATGCGAGATAGAAAGCGGTAGTAACTAGAAACGCTTCCGAATCTGTATTTAATGAAAAGGCGAGCTTTACGAATTGAATGAGTGGGCCATTCAGCCACGTTACAAATCCGAAAATAAAAAACAACACCCCGATAATAATCATCGGCACCAGGTATTCATTCTTCTGCTTTGTCATGTTAGGCTTTTTAAGGTTTAAGTATTTAGGTGGTTCAACTTCTATATAGGATAAGTGTGCATTGAAGCACACTTCTTCTCTTAAAACTTTTATTTTT
>DJFR01000174.1:11841-13305 GCA_002432545.1 Flammeovirgaceae bacterium UBA5867
AAATCGCACACAAAAAAAAGTAGCTCTGCTGGTTATGGCCGCGGGCATTGGAAGTCGTTACGGAGGCATTAAACAGATTGATGGATTTGGTCCGAGTGGCGAAACCATTATGGATTACTCACTTTTTGACGCTGTTCGTGCAGGCTTTACAAAAATTGTGTTCATCGTTCGGGACGAGATACTCGAAACGGTAAAAGAAAAATTTCTGCCCAAGCTTCAAGGTAAAGTAGAAGTTGAATTTGTTGTTCAGTCGATCGACAAACTTATACCTGCACAATACCAAAATGCAGAGCGCACAAAACCATGGGGAACAGGACACGCATTACTCTGCGCGAAGGATGTTATCGCTGAACCTTTCATCGCTATAAATGCTGATGACTTTTATGGTAAAGATGCATTTGAATCTGTGGCAAACTATTTTAAAAACGACACCACCGGTGCACATGCAATGGTGGGGTTTACGTTGAGCAAAGTATTATCAGAGCACGGAAGTGTATCGCGGGGTGTAGGTGAAGCTGATAAAGACGGATACCTTCAATCTGTTGTAGAGCGTACTACCATTGTAAAAGAAAACGGGAAGATCATCTCGAAAGAAAAAGAAGGCGACCGCGAGCTTGACCCGAATGCACCTACATCAATGAACTTCTGGGGATTTCATCCCGATGTATTCAAACTGGCGGCCTCGATGTTCGAAGACTTTTTGAAAGAGCATAATCAGAATCTGAAATCCGAATTTTATATACCACTAATCGTAAACGAACTTATTCATCGTGGTATAGGTAAAGTAAAAGTGTTAGGTGGCGGAAATATATGGTTTGGTGTTACCTATAAAGAAGACAAGGAAGAAGTTTCGGCCCGCATTAAAGCGTTGATTGATAAAGGCGATTATCCGCAGAAGTTGTGGTAGTATAATACAAGACTTACATTAGTCTTCAGTTTTGTATTTTACACTATGATATTGGATAACATTCTGAAAGACTTTGGTCTCGGCATTGATCTGTTTCGTGTGGAGCAGATCAATGCCGGGTATATTAATCAAACCTATAAACTCACTGGCGATAAAACCTATATACTGCAACGGTTAAACCGGAATGTATTTAAAAGGCCAGAGGTAGTGGCCAGTAACATTCGGGTTGCTGCAAACTATATAAAGCAACATCATCCTGATTACCTGTTTCTCTCCGGTATAAAAACAATGTCTGGTAAGGAAATGAGTTGCGATGCCGAGGGATTTCCCTGGCGACTCTTTCCCTATATAGCCAATACCATCACAATAAATAAAGTTGAAACGGAAGCAGAAGCCTTCAACGCTGCGAGTGGTTTTGCGCGGCTTACCCGGATGCTGGAAGGTGTAGATGCTTCGTTGTTCGAACCGACCATCAATCGCTTTCATGATCTTTCACTTCGATACCAGCAATTTGAAGATGCCTTATCAAAGTCAACTGCCGAAAGGAGAGAGGAAGC
>DJFR01000120.1:0-12684 GCA_002432545.1 Flammeovirgaceae bacterium UBA5867
GTAGATGCTCCGGTGCTCATCACAAATTCAGGTGACGTATGGATCGGAAGCAGTTGGAAAATTCTTTGCTACGCCCCGGATCAGAAAACTTTTTACAACGACCCGACAAAAGTATCTATTCAAAAAGTCTGGGCAAGAGATTCGTTGGTCTGTCAAAACCCTGAAAAAACTTCTGTGCAAACTTTACCATTCGTTTTAAACAATGTGAAGTTCGAGTTCCTTTGTCCATTTCTGGAGGACATCGAAAAAAATCAGTATCAATTTAAACTTGAAGGCTTTGAAAATAAATGGTCGGATTGGACACAGAATAAGGAAGCTGTTTTTACCAACTTACATGAGGGAAATTATACCTTTCATGTTCGTGCTAAAAACATATACGATGCTGTGAGTGAACCCGTGTCCTTTTCGTTTCGTATAGTCCCACCGTGGTTCAGGACACGCCTGGCTTACTTTGCATATCTCGTATTGTCCATTGCCTTACTCTATCTGATCACGCAACTCAACATAAGAAGAGTAGAAAGAAAACAGGTCGTTTTAGAAGGGATCATTAAAGAGAAAACAAAAGAACTGACGGATGCTAACGAGGAGCTCCTCAGCCAAAGTAACCTATTGTCGGAACAGAATCACCAGCTTCAGGATGCACAGGTTACGATTAAAAATCAGAACAAAGAAATAAAACACAGAAACGAGACACTCGAAATTGAGGTTCATAAAAGAACAAAAGAACTGGTAAGGTATAATCAGCAACTGGAGCAATTTGCATTTGTTACGGCTCACAATCTGCGGGGTCCTGTTGCCAGGATATTAGGACTTGGCACTGTGCTGGACATGACGAGCAACGTTACCGATGAAGTAAAGACAATAACGGAGAAACTGGTTTTTACTACACGCGAAATTGATTCAGTAATCGCAGACCTCAATCACATTCTGCACATTAAAAATACGCCAAGTCTGCTGGAAGAATTGAGCCTCGATACTGAAATAAGCAGGGTAATTTCAGGCTTTGCAAAAGATATACAGGGTACAAATGCCATTGTTCAAATCGATTTCTCGGAAGTCCCGTCCATCATTACTTCGCAAGCTTATCTATATAGTATCATATACCAATTACTGAGCAATGCGCTAAAATTCAGACATCCGGAGCGAGTTCCCGAGATCAGGATAACCGCGGTAAATATTGACGACTATATCCGCGTCTCTGTTTCCGACAACGGCTTAGGAATAGATCTACAAAAATTCAAAGACAAACTTTTTACGCTGTACGGCAGATTTCACTTGCACATTGAAGGCAAAGGCATGGGACTATATCTCGCACAAACACAAATTTTAGCACTCGGTGGAAGTATAGAAGTGAAAAGCGAAGTAAACCTGGGAACTACATTCGAAGTCTTCTTCAAAAAGATCCACAAAATGTAGCGTCACTCCTGCTCTTCTTTCGCTTCAATTACGAATACTTGTTGTGCTATATCAATATTTCCTATACCTGACACCAGTTTACCGATTCCAAGTATCCATACTACCACGGTGATGAATAACATACTTCTAACCGTTATCTTTTTGGACAACATGGGCAATGCGAATGCAAGCAGAAGTGTATTCCACATAACCGAAAAGATTAGCACGCCGATCATCGCATTCGTCACACCGCGGATAATTACAGATTCTGCCGGGTCATTTTCATTCACGTAAATCTGAATGGCCTTCGACTGGTTCAACGTGTGATACAATTCACCATAGTTCTCTATATTATTCATTCCTGCATTGAAAGAGACGGTACTTCCACGGAATGTTTTAGATCCAACATTATATTCATATTGCGCTTTAACTTTCGTTGCATCGGAGTCACTACTGTACGCCATATCAACCGTAAGAATGCGTGCGCGCACCGGTAACCATTCTTCTGCCTGAATAACTTTACCAAACTGGTATAGCGACAAACCGAATGTTCCAAGACCTATCAATACAAAAGGCGTTGCAAAAAGCACGAGGCATCCAATAGACTTTTTGCTTTTCTTCCACGACTGCGGTTCGGGTTCTTCAGGAACATCTTTAAAGCTATTGATAGCCTCGCTATATACGCCTCGTTTATCTTTGAATGTAAGATGTGTGTTAACTGCATTCAACGTTTCGTTCTTCAGAAATGATTTAAGTGCAGCTTTACGCTCCGCATTCTCGATATAGAAATTGAATTCATACGTAACGTTATGTGCGTTGAAGACAAGTTTGTTCTCTGTTCCGGAATAATTACCAGACTCTTCCTTATCTGCTTTCACTTCACCATCAAAACCTTCAACGTATAGTTGAGTTCCTTCCATCTCCGACCAGAGAAATTCCTTTTGTGTAGTACTGCTGCTAATATTTATTCCATTCAACGTAAACTCAACAAAGAAATCCTTTTGAATCCAGTTTTTGTGATTGAACTTCCCTTTGCTGAACAGGTTAAAAATAAATCCCAATAAAAAGCCTGCCGGAAGACTTAGCAATAGCCATTTGTTTGCAGTAAATATTCCAAACGCAAAAGGGATAAACATTACAGCTATTATGATTATACCCAATGTCTTTTCCGTTGCCGTGGGCTTGGGTATCAGGGCTATGTTCGCTTTAAAATTTTCCACGCTGTTGGAACTCACGGCATCAATATAATTACATTTTCTCAATAGCGGGTAATCATCAGCAGGATAGCCTTTCCGTTGTTTTTTCAGAAAAACGATAAAAATTATGTCGTTAAATGACGGCATGTTATATTGTCGTTAAATGGCGACACAATGATATTAAGAAGAGATATTTTTCAGGCAATAGCCGATCCCACAAGAAGGTCGATCCTGGCCATTCTGGCATCACAGACTATAACAGCAGGCGCAATCGCCGATCACTTTGATGGTGCTAGATCTACTATATCCAAACATATTCAGATCCTCACAGAATGTGGTCTGGTGGAATCAAACCAGCAAGGCAGAGAAATATACTATCAGATCAAAATCGAGAAGATGAAAGAGATTGATCTCTGGCTGGACCAGATATTAAAAATCTGGGAGAACCGCTTTGACAATCTTGATATGTATTTGGAAAAGATCCAAAAAAAATAAACGATACAAAATGGAAAATAACAAAAGCAGAGAAATACGCTCTACCCGCATATTCAAAGCTCCTATAGAGCTGGTGTGGGAAGTATGGACTAAACCCGAACACCTTGTAAACTGGTGGGGACCGAATGGATTTACCAACACTATTCACACCCTGGATTTTAAAGAAGGTGGTGAGTGGACATTGACTATGCACGGACCAGACGGAACAAATTATCCGAACAGAAGTATATTCAAAGAAATTGTTCCGCTTAAAAAAATTGTGTTCGAACACTTCAATCCTCATTTCATCACAACGGTCCTATTTGAAGCAAAGGGGAATGAGACATTGATAGACTGGTCTCTTGTATTTGACACTGCGGAAATGCGTGACATTGTTGTAAAAGCACACAAAGCTGACGAAGGTCAAAAACAAAATCTGGATAAACTGGAAAGCTACCTTTCAACGCAACAGTGAAGAACTGCGAGCGCTAAGTCTGAGCTTCGAGTTTGGTTTCAGCGTATAGAGTTACCGTTGTGCAGCTCTATACGCTTAAAGAGCCACGGAATCCTCTTGCAGCGTAGTAAGATTCGGCACCGTTGTGATATACGAAGACATGGTCATAACGGCGATCACAAAAGAGTGCACCACCAAGTTCTCTGATTTCAACTGGCGTTTTTACCCAGCTTGATGTCTTCAAATCAAATTCACCAAGCTCCTGCAACGCTCTGTATTCTTCCTCTGTTAAAATCTCGATGCCCATCTCTCCTGCCATTTCTATAGCGCTGTTTTTTGGTTTATGTTCCTTCCTCGACTGCAGCGCTTCATCGTCATAACAAATACTTCTCCGGCCCTTCGGAGTTTCGGCAGAGCAATCATAAAATGTATACTTTCCTGACTTCTTATCATAACCAACAACATCGGGTTCTCCTCCCGTCATTTCCATTTCACTAATGGACCAAAGTTTATCGGCATGAGCATCCAGCTTCGCTTCTACATCGGCCCACTTGATACCTTTATGGCGATCCATATTTTTCTCAAAGCGCGTCTTTAGTATTTTAAGTAGTTCTTCACGTTCCTCTGAAGACAATTTCTTTTTACTGCTTTTCATAGCTATATATTGATGAGAAAATAATTTTTCAAACTACAGGCTCGAAATTCTACTCGTCCTCCAGCCCTCTTCCTTCAAGAATCTGCGCTGTATATTTTTCAACTCTTGCCTCGCGTGTTTTTGCCTGCTTGGCCGAAGAAAAGTAAAATATATAGGCTCGCTGGCGCCCGGGAGTCAATGCATTAAAAGCCGTTTTCAGCGCGCGATTCTTGTTCAATTTAGTCTGAAATTCTTCCGGTATAGCAAAATCAGAAGTCTTCTTTAAAGGCACCTTTAGGCCAGCCTCTTCTACCTGTACAGCTTCATAGATATAGGACTTCAACGTAGCTTTCAACTTCACTATTTCCTGAACATTGGTGAACCGGATCTGACGCGCGGCCTGTACATTCTCCGTTTGCTGGACTAATATACCTTTGGGATCTTTCAACAAAGCACCTTTGAAAAGCAGAAGCGCACAGTAATCTTTAAACCCGTGTATCAACACGATATTCTTTTTCTCGAACGTGTAACAAGGATTACCCCACTTCAACTCTTCGGTAAGCTGACAATCAAGAACGATTGACCTTAGTGTCTCAAATTCTTTCTTCCATTTAGAGGCTTTGATAAAATAGAAATCAACTTTGGGATTCATGTTATATCATTTATGGATTAACAAAAACTACTTTTCGTTCTGCAGGTCTGAAGTACCACGATACCACCGTAAGCGCCAACAGTAACAACGAGGGATATATTTCATTCAGTGTACCGGATGCTATATGTGAAAATGCCGCTCCCGTCATCGAAAAGAAAAAGCCTGCATAAGCCCATTCTTTCAGCAACGGAAATTTGGGAATAAGTACCGCTACAACACCCAGAATTTTCCATACACCGAGTATCGTTAAGAAATAGTCAGGATACCCGAGGCGCGCCATCAGGTCTGTTTCTTCGTTACTTTTCATTAATTGTACAACTCCGGTCGATACCATTCCCAATGACAGCCAGAGTGTAGCAACCCAATAGATGATCTTGTTTCTCGTTGACATACTATATTATTTTGTTTTGAGTGTACTTACAACTTTTTGTAAGAGATTATGTGCCATATTGATACCCTGTGCAAATGGTAACTTCAGCATCTGGTCTCTTAGCGCAACAGATTTATATACTATATGTATAGTCAGTTTACTGGTATCGTCTGTAAGTTTTTCAAATTCCAGGAACTCGAGTTGGGGAGCAAACGGTGTGTTCTCCATTTCAAACGTACGGGTAATTTTCTGCTCAGGTATAAACTCATGGATAACACCGCTGGCCTGAAACACCACGTTTCCTTCTGCGTCTTTTGTTTGATATTGCCAGCCTCCATGCTTTTTACTTTCAAGTTTCAGCACTTTCGTGCTCATCCACTGTTCAACAATTTCGGGTTCAACGTGCGCTTTAAAAAGTAAATCCAGCGGTAAATCAAATTCCCGTGTTATCGTTATTTCCTGTTTGCCATCTTCGGCATGTATCTTTGTTTTCAGTTCCATGATTATACTACTTTTTGGGTTTATATTTTTTCATGATGGACTCTAATTTATTAAATCGGTCCTCCCATAACTTTCGGAAGGGCTCGATGAAGTCAGCGATCTCTTTAATTTTCTTAGGATTTAGGTGATAGTATATTTCTCTGCCGTTTTGCTGTTGCTCCAATAGTTCACACTCCGTAAGTATTTGTAAGTGCTTTGAAACGGTCGGTCTTGCCGTATCAAAGTTTGAAGCTATTGCACCTGCTGTCATTGACTGCGTAGCCACCAACACCAGTATAGCTCTGCGTGTCGGGTCCGCGATGGCCTGGAATACGTCTCGTCTTAAATTCATCGTGTAGCTATTTGACTACAAATATATGCGTAGTTATTTAACTACATAATTATTTTTCAGAAAAAATTTAGCCGTTAAAACACACGATAGCAGATTTATGGCCGTCTGAAACAATTTCTTGACGGGTTGCTCAACAAGCTATACCTTCGTTTCAACGGGCAATTTTCAAGTCTGTCCAGTTCGTTGCTAGACTTAACATTCCAACGTACTGCCTACTGGCCGCGTCCTCATTACAATACCATGAAAAGCGAAAAAAAGGAACCTCAGATAGAATCGGTTTGTCCCGATAGCAGGCAGCAATGGAGAAAGTGGTTGCAAAAGAATCATAACAAAAAAGATTCAGTCTGGCTGATACTCTATAAAAAGGAATCCAATATACCCACCATTCATTGGAGCGATGCCGTTGATGAAGCCTTGTGTTTTGGCTGGATCGATAGTCAGCGGAAATCTATTGACGAAGAAAAATTCATGCAGCGTTTCAGCAAACGAAAAGCAAACAGCACGTGGTCGAAGGTAAACAAACAAAAAATTCAACGACTCACGAAAGAAGGACTCATGACAAAAGCGGGACTCAACGTTATTGAAGCTGCAAAAGAAAATGGATCGTGGTCTGTTTTAGACGAGGTCGAAGAACTGATGATTCCCAAGGATCTGCAAGATGCGTTTAAAAAGAAAGCGGGTTCGAAAAGTTACTTCCTAAGCCTGAGTAAATCAAAGCAAAGAGCGATACTGCTAAGGCTTGTATTAACGAAGCGACCGGAAACGCGAGCGAAGCGCATTCGCGAAATTGCAGAACACTGTGCTAAAAAAATTACACCTGCTTTATTCTGAAAAACACACAGCATGCACATGGAACAAGTTTTTAATAGTCTGCTGTATATATAGCAGCTATGAAAACAGAAAAACAGAAAATGCTTGCCGGTGAGTTATACAATGCTCTGGACCCGGAGATCTCAAATGAAAGAACAACCACGCGCCTGCTGCTGAAGCGATTAAATGAAACAGCAGAAAATGAGACAGTGCTTCGTGCGGAAATCCTAAAGCAGTTACTGCCTAATGCTTCTGACGGATTGTGGATTCAACCTCCCTTCTACTGCGATTATGGATATAACATAAAGATCGGAGAGAAAGTATTTTTCAACTTTAATTGTGTTGTTCTCGATGTAACCTACGTTACGATAGGGAACCGTACACTCTTCGGTCCAAACGTACAAATCTATACCGCCACACACCCGGTGGATTTTCGCGAACGTGCTACCGGCCTTGAGTATGCCAAACCAATAACCATTGGAGAAGATGTGTGGGTTGGCGGAAGTGCCGTCATTTGTCCCGGAGTGAGCATTGGTGATCGAACGGTCATTGGTGCCGGCAGTGTTGTAACAAAAGATATTCCTTCGGATGTATTTGCTGCTGGCAATCCTTGTAAAGTTATTCGAACACTATAATTTGTCTTCATCCGAGCGACCTTCTCTCCTCTCAGGAACGCTGAAAACTCCATAAAAAAGCTGACCCGTAAAAATTTCATCAATTCACTTTGAATTACAAAGTACTTTCTAATATCTTTACCATGTATTCACGCAGCATATAATTAATCCGTACGACATAAACCGAATTACTATGACTAACCAAGTAGCTATGAGCACAAGTTCTCATGTTTTGAATTTCATCAGCTGGCTCTTTGGCCTGGCTTTTTTTGCCATCGGTGTTATAAATACTTTCTGGGGCAACGACCCTGGTTTCGGAGTTTTTATAGTCCTCCTTTCACTTGTATACTTCCCTCCACTAACGGCTCTCTTTAAAGAGAAAACAGGTTTTGCAATTCCCCGAGTTATAAAAATACTGCTGGGGCTTTTCATTCTCTGGGCTGCGCTGGGTGTTGGCGAGTTGTTCGATAAAATAGATCTGATGATGATGGATTTATAGCATGCTATAAATAAAAAAGAAAAGCATATTTGTGTCGGGATAATTTCAAAAAATTATCCCGCTATATTGTTATGAAACCGGTTCTCGCACTCCTTTTCTTTTTCTCTGCACAAGTATACGGTCAGCATTCTCCAAACGATCTGCTCAGACAATTTGAACGAATATCCTATTGGGCTGACTACGATGGTGCTGATTCCAACGTTAACAAGTATGATTCTTTATCGCATGCCAGTGATGTGTTCGCTACGAAACTGCTGGCCTATACCTCCCGACAGCCTTCTTCACTAACCGATTCTTTTACAACATTACGGGACAAAGGTCTCACCGTTGCTACTGCTGACGATGGACTTTTCAGAATATATTCCTGGGATGATCAGAGTGGTGGTACCATGCGCTATTTCAAAACTATATTTCAGTATAAAAGCGGTGAAAAACTATATTCGAAAGTGATTCGTGATGCGACTTCCAATGAAGAACTCGGTGATTGGTATTCTGACATCCATACCTTTAAAAATGCCGGAAAAACTTACTACATCGCTGTGAAGCATGGTATTTACTCTTCCAAAGATTGCTACCAGGGTATGAAAATATTCAGTATCGAAAACGGTGCGTTGCTGCACGATGTAAAACTGATCAAGACAAAAACCGGTATACGAAATGAATTAGGATTCAGTTTTGATTTCTTCTCTGTAGTGGACCATCCTGAACGACCTGTAAAACTGATCGACTATAATGCGAGTGAAAAGACAATCAGCATCCCCATAGTTTGGGAAAATGGTAAAGTAACAAGCAAGCTGATTGTATATAAATTTACCGGTGAGTACTTCGAGAAGAAGCAATAACTATAGCTATTTCTTTTTGGCTGCAGATTTTCCCGACACCGGCAATTGCGGACGCAATACCTCCACCAGTTCGTCAGGGAGAAGCGTGTTCAGGTGAGCAAGTATATAGGGATAATTAATATAGTGATCGGTAAGAAAGAATACTTCGGGCCGGTCGCGGAGAAGTTTATCACGATCATCCGGATCAACCCGTATAACAATCGAAGCATTGTCGTCACGCAGTCGCACCAGCAATTTCGATTTCAACTTGATAGCAGGCGTATTGTAAGACGTTGACTGCTCCACACCCGGAAATGCCAGCAGCGGTTTACACATCATATCAAAGTCACTGATCTTCTTGCGCATGGCGATCCTGGTTAGCAGCGGATGAAGTTACAGAATCGCAAGACATTATTATGATTGGATTTTCCTGATAAAAAATCATGTATCCTTAGCAAAAAATATTATCCTATTAGTCTATATTTCAGATTATAATATGAACCGGCAACCGGGTGTTCCATTCTAACCTTTGATTCGTTGAAACTAATAAAGCAAGTCAAGTTATTTTTCCAGGAGGGCTCCTCCGATAAAGTATATGAAATTGATCTTTGTGAAGCAGGCGAAGGTTACATTGTTAACTTCCGCTATGGCCGCAGAGGTGCAGCCCTGAAGGAAGGAACCAAAACTATTTTTCCGGTTGAACTTCCTGAAGCTGAGAAAGTTTTCGCAGCACTGGAACAGGAAAAACGGAAGAAAGGATATGTAGCAGCAGGCGAAGCACAGGTTATTACATCAGCCGAACCCAAAGCTAAACCGGGTACGGATAAAAGGAAGAAAGCGATCCTGAAAATTCTCAAGACCGCTGCAGCCGGAGAGGAAGCTGAACACTGGCCACTCTCGCGTGTTATTTGGCGCGCGGGCGATCTCAAGATACAGGAAGCTATACCGGTCATCATTAAGCTGGCCGATCCTGCGGATACATTTAATATATACTCTGTGATCTGGGCTATTGGCCGGTGCGGTACAACGAATGCCTTGCCGTTTTTGCAAGAGCTTCGGTCAAAAACTTCCCTCCCTCCGTTCACACAGCAATTACTCACGGAAGTCCTTCTGAAATATAGCGAAGGCGCTGAGAAAGAGGCGTTGCTGCAGGCTGCGCTACAGGTATTGCCTGCCCCCCTCCGCACAAACATTGAAGCAAAGAACTATAAAGCAGCCGACAAACAAATACGTGAGTACCTGTTTGAATTGAAAACAGCTTCGAACGAATACCTGTCTGCACTATATCAGCTTTCGCGGCAAAGCCCCGCATTGCACACAATCTTCCTGGATATACTTCGGGATGTGCCGCTCAAGGCAAATTACTTTAAACACGTCCGGCATATTTTCAAAACGGCAGAGATGCTGGAGGACTATGCAACGTATGGGGTAATCGCGCGCAACATTGAAAAGAAACCGGCAGGCTATAAGTCCACTCAATGGATGAATGCTGACTATAAAAAGAACCTGGCGTTTTCCAACAAGACAAAAGAGTATCTCACCAGGCGCGTGCTTCGCTTTTTACAATACTATGGCAAAGCAGGCGAATCATCCTATACCGATCTGGCCACCGATATACTCCTGGCGTTTGATGATGCGCATGATCTGACTGCACCGTATCATACTTCGGATATAACTTATCAGTATGATGCAACCACCAGGCGCAACTGGCGCCAGGAGCATCTTACACATTTCGATTCCTATAGTGCATACCAGGCTTTCAATACTATACTATATACCAACAGCACACGCTATATACGCAAGAACACAGCATGGGCCTGCCTCCCGCCCTATATACCCGGACAACCGGCACCCGCTGCACGTGAAGAAGCGTTTCCGCATTTATGGGACAAGGCTCCTGATGAAATCATTCAACTGCTGGCCTATAGCAACGTTGAGCGCGTACATGAATTTGCATTAAAGGTATTTGAAGCTAATCCCGGTTTTGAGAACCAGGTTGAAATGCAGCATGTATTGCAATTTCTCCTGTCACCCTTTGTACGTACACAACAGCTGGGCCTCACGTTGGCGCGTAAAAAATACGACCGCACCGCACCCGACAAGTTGTTGCTGAAAGCGATGTTGGACAGCGACCTGGCTGCTGCACGCGAACAGGCCGAGCAATGGATCGCTGAACAAAAAGCAACGCTGGTTGCTGATACTGAATTTATAGGCGACCTGTTATTGCTCCGGAAAGGAGAAGCACATGCATGGCTGCGCGGCTTCCTCGCCACCGTATCGTTTACACAGGCGCAGGCCGAGATCATTATAGCCAAAGCGATTGCTCACCTGGTAACAACGAACATTGAGACAGAAGAAGATAAATGGCTTGTCAATCAATTATCGGATACGCTTGTAATTGCATTTGCCGCGAACCTGCGCGATATCAGTCTCGATATAGTAAAAGATCTGTTCCGTCATTCCGCTACAGAAATTCATACACTTGCAGGTAAGATCTTAATGAATCACACCGTGAAGCCGGAAGCGCTTCCGGAAGATTTTCTGCAGATCCTGTTGCAATCGAATAACCTCAACTCGCGTAGTATAGGCGTAGCGTTGTTAGGGCGTTTTCCTGAAAATATACTGCTCACCAAAAAAGAAATACTGGTCAGCTTCTGTCTGTCTCCATTGGCAGATGTGCGGAATGCGGTTAGACCGTTGATCTTCCGCCTCACACAAACCTACCCGGCATTTGGTACAGAACTGGTTGATCTGTTTGTACCGGCTTTCCTGATGAAAGAATCGTATGAAGGATTGCACGATGATCTGCTGAGTTTACTGGCGAATGAACTGAGCAGTAGCCTCCACGTTATCTCGAAGGAGCGAACGTTGCTATTGCTAAACTCGAAGTTCAAGGCAGCCCAGCAGATGGGTGTTGTTTTATTAAAACAGAATATCCGCGAAGAAGACCTTACCGTGCCGGAACTTGTAAAACTCGGAAGCAATCCATTACAGGAAATCAGAGTATATACCTGGAATATATTCAGGAAGTATCCGGATACCATAAAGGCTGCGAAAGAAGAAGCTATACGGATAACTGATTCGTACTGGGATGACACACGTATCTTCGCGTTCGATTTCTTCCGCAATACATTTACAGCGAGCGATTGGACAATCGAATTACTGGTAACCCTTTGCGACAGTGTTCGTGAAGACGTGCAGGATTTTGGTCGCGAGATGATCACGCGCTTCTTTGATGCGCAGCATGGCACAGATTACCTGCTTAAGTTAAGCCAGCATCCGCATACCAAAGTGCAACTCTTTACAACCGCGTATCTTGAAAAATATGCCGGTGGCAATGTACACGTTATACAAACACTGCGTCCTTATTTCGTTACGCTTCTTTCGCAGGTAAATAAAGGTAAAGCAGCAAAGGCACGGGTAATGGAATTTTTAAGAAAAGAAGCACTGGCGCAGGAAGAAGTGGCACGCATCGCTTCCGAAATTTTTACACGCGTTTCGGCATCGGTGGCCATTACGGAGAAAGCAGCATGTATAGCAGCACTTCGCGATATACATCATCGCTATCCCGCTATACAATCGCCCATCGTTATGAAACAGCATTCAGAATACATCAAATCGTAGAGAGGCAGTTATGGAATTCAACTATAAATTCAAAGGAGATACATCGGTTGCCAGCAATGCACATGCTACTAAAATGAGTTTTGCCCCGGATGTATACCGCGATCCGACTTATTTCTCAGGTTATCTCAACAAACATATACCCTTCCGCGAAGCGATCTCTGCACTGCACGATATAGTCGTGTCCGATTTCAGGTTTAAACCAAAAGATAAATCGGATTATAAAGCGTGGGCGAAACAGCAGGAAGATATATGGCTGGCGGAGTATATGCACGGTTCGGTAGAGATTGAACAGAGGGTAAAGGCTGTACG
>DJFR01000120.1:12698-30345 GCA_002432545.1 Flammeovirgaceae bacterium UBA5867
TGGGTTGTACTCGATCCGGTAATTACCGTACATCCCGATGAGTTATTCTTCGAATGTTTCAGTCAGGATGAGTCTTCCTATGGAAAAGTAGGCTGCAACTATAATGTTTTCAACAAGGTAAATGAGTTTAAATGCGGCACAACCAATGTTGACTACTCTTCTGATCTATACAATGAATTTCAAAAGATACGGGAGTATAAAGAGACACATTTTGCCATTGATCCATCCGGCTTTGAAGTCCAAACGACACAGGAAGAAAGCTACAAGGAAGTAAAGATCGATGTCCCCGCCAGTTGGGTGCGCGGCTTTCTACAAGTGAGCTCGGCCATGACAGTACCGGCTGTCTCATTCCATCTTCACCCGATGGATGTATATAATATATGCTTCATGCTGCGCAGGTATAAAGAGAAAGAAGGACCGCGCTCAATCCGCTGGGTATTAAAACCAGGTGAGCCGGTAAAACTGATCTTCGAGCCGTGGAACCATGAAATAAAATGTGCACGCTCTATATATGAAGGAACGGAAGCACGTGAGATACGCATCTGGGGACGTAGACGATTGTTGTTGCTGGAGCGATTGATACCGGTAACAAATCGTTTCAAAGTAGTTTTACTGGGCTCCGGGCTGCCATCGTTTTATATAGCAGACCTCGGTGATCTGAATTTTACACTGGGACTTTCCGGCTGGACGGTAAATGACTGGTCGCGCATTGGCAATTTTGATTTACTTGCACCACGCCTCGAAGTGGACAGCATGACGATGCAACGGGTATATACCGGCCTGCGCGAGAAGTGGGTGGAGAAACCGGAGAGTCTTGCTGCACGCCTCAACCTCGATACGAAAACTGTATTGGGAGCACTCGCTGCCTTTACACAGGTGGGCCGCGTAATCTACGATATCAACAACGGCTCGTATCGTATTCGTGAACTGTCGCGGGAATCTTTACCAATGGAAGAACTGCGCTTCGCGAATCCGCGGGAAGAAGCGGCAACACGATTTGTACTCACGAACAACGTAACGGCTAGTGTATATATTAACCGCGAAGGAAAAAAAGCACTGAGTGGAACCGTTAAAGATAAAGACAAGACATACCAGCCCGAGATGCTGATCGATACCGATGAGCGTGCCGTAAGCGGGAAATGTACCTGTAATTTTTATCAACAGAATAAGCTTATGCAAGGTCCGTGCGAACACATGCTGGCATTGCGTATAGCTTTACGAGAAAAGCAGTCGTAAAATTTTGCAAAGTATAATTATAAAATTAGTTTTAACCACGGTAGCGGAAGGGTATTAAGACCTTGCAATCCGGGCGGTGTATCACCGTCCTTGTACACAGCTTACTAACGCGCCACTGGCCCGTTCTTAACTGTGCGATCCTGCTACCAGTACGTCATTTCCGGTGCAAATTCTGGGAATTGAAATAACGTACTGGTAGCGTCTCGCTTGAGTTGACCGATCCAGTCCTCAGCATGACGAAGGATATCCTCCGCTACCATTTTTTTCTAACCTATGGCAGACAATTCTCAAGTTAACCGTCAGCAATTGTATGACCGGATCAAGGCTTCTACCAAAGAAGCTGTTATACTCGAAGAGATGAAGCGCCTCGGCTTCTGGAAAGAAGAGCGTCTCCCCTCACTGCCCGAGTTGTTAATTACCAAAGAATCCGAACTTGTTCAGGAACTTCATAAACTGCTGGAACAGCAACGCAAGTTTAAAGACAAAGAACAGGCGCTAAAGGAAATACGAAAGGCCCGCCTCGAAAAGTCAAAACAGAAGCGCGAAGAGAATAAAAAGTTACGCAAACAAAAACGCGAAGAGAAAGCTGCGCGCTGGAAAGAGCGCAAAGAGAAAGATATACTATATCTGGGCGAAGACGTATCGAAAGGGCTGAACAATAAAGAGAGTGATCCTGCCAAACTCGCAACGTACCAGCTACCGGTTTTTCATGTAGCCGAAGAGCTGGCGCTGGCCATGGGTATAACCGTTGGCGAACTGCGCTTCCTCTCCTATAATCGTACGGTCAGCAAGATCAATCATTACAAACGATTTTATATTCCCAAGAAGACAGGTGGCAAACGTCTTATCTCCACCCCGATGCCACGCCTGAAAAAAGCGCAGCACTGGATTCTTGAAAATATACTCAATAAAGTAACGATCGATGACAAGGCGCATGGTTTTGTATTGAAACGATCTATCGTAACCAATGCTATACCACACGTAAAAGCCGATGTTGTTATCAATATAGATCTGAAGGATTTCTTTCCCTCGATTAGTTATGCAAGGGTAAAAGGTCTCTATAAATCATTGGGATATTCGGAGCATCTTGCCACTATACTCGGCCTGATCTCAACGGAATCGGAATGCGATGAAATTGAACTGGACGGACAGACTTATTATGCTGCCGGTATAGATCGCTTCCTTCCGCAGGGAGCGCCAACAAGTCCTGCTATAACCAACATCATTTGTCGCAAGCTCGATGCGCGGTTGAAAGGTATCGCTGCGAAACTGAATTTTACCTATACACGCTACGCCGATGACCTTACATTTTCAGCATCAGGCGATGCCGCTGCGAATACAAAAACATTGATCGGCTTCGTCAAGCGAATTATCAAAGAAGAAAATTTAGCCATCCATCCCGATAAGCTGCGTGTACTTCGTAAAGGTGCACGCAAAGAAGTTACCGGTATAGTCGTAAACGAGAAACCATCCGTTAACGCGCGTGAGCTTGATCGCTTTCGTGCGTTGCTTTACCAGATCGAAAAAGAAGGAACACTGGAGGGTAAACATTGGAAGAACACACCAAATTTACTCGCATCCATAAAAGGCTATGCAAGTTTTGTAGCCATGGTAGATCCTGTTAAAGGAAAACTATTGGTAGAGCGCACAGAAAAGATACTTGCTACACACGGGTTTAAACACATCATCAGACACAAACCCAAGCCACCGGTATCTGCTGCAGCACAGCCTTCTTCCGCCTCCGCACCGGAGTCTGAAAAAAAGAAACCGTGGTGGAAATTCTGGTAATATATACCCATCTATACTTCTGATGAGCAGCCATAAGCTTCTATAGCGGTTTTACCGTTGCACCGTGCTTTTTAACGGCTATAGAATCAGTGAGATTTCAGTTTTATCTTACCTGTCAACGGTATGGATACTGGCGATTGCTATATTTAGTATATGTATAAACTTTTGTCTGCTATCCTTCTTACTGCAACCTGCCTGGGAGCAGAAGCACAACGACAATTTTGGGGCACAACCAGTTCGGGCGGCCTATATGAAAACGGTTTTATTTTCAAAACCGATTCTATTGGAGACAATCTTGAAATTATCCATCATTTCAAAAGTGATGTTGATGGAGCCAACATCAGTGCGCTTCTGCTCGCCAGCAATAATAAGCTATATGGACTCGCGGCTTCCGGAGGCCAGGGAGGTAGTACCAGTGTTTTTTCAAGTGGAACTTTCTTTGAATATGATCTGGCCACCAGCCAGTTTCGCGTGATCGAACATCTCGGTCCACTGAGTACCAACCTGCCGAATATATACATGCCCAGAGCCGAAGGACAACGCGCCCTCACAGAAGTTTCTCCCGGTCTCATTTATGGCCTCGCGATGCAGGGCCGATATGTATTCTCCTATAATTTCAACACNNATTGAACAACACCATTACCGAAGCATTCTATAAAGCTGCCGATGGTAATTTATATGCAGCGACTTCTACCAACTCCAGTTGTCCTATTGCCAATCCAAACATGGGTTCGATTATTCGCGTAATTCCATCAACGAACACGCTCGCCATTCGATACAAGAGTTTATGCCAGATCGAAAACGGCTATGGATACAATGGACACTTCGCAGAGGCGAACGGAAAACTTTATTCGACAACAAACTACGGGGGTACGGCCAATCAGGGTGTGATCTTCGAATATACCCCTGCATCCAATACCTATACCAAGCGTCACAATTTTCAGGGTGGCGTGGCTACAAACAGTTTTGCCCCTACCTCCCTGGTGTTTGCTAAAAATGGTAAGCTCTATGGCACAACGCATGGCGGTGGTGTGGCGGAACAGAACCTTCCTGCCGGAGGTGGTATACTATATGAATTTGATTTAGCCACCAGTACATTTACCAGGAAGTATGATTTTCTGTTGGGTGCCGGATGGCTCGGTGATGTAGGCTGCTTCCCGTCTTCCCTGATCAGCAGCCTTAACGGAAAACTGTACGGTTGTACCGAGTTTGGAGTCTTCGAGTACAATACTACGACAAGCACACTTCGCATAGCAGGTCGATTCTGGACGCGTGGTTTCGCTCCTTCTCTACTCCAGGTTTGCAGAAAACCATCGTATCAATTTCAAACAGTCACGACACATGAAGTCTGCAAGGATGGAACTTTTACACTTGATCTCGCAAGTCCCAATGCCACAACGATAGTCTGGAAGCATAACAATGTTACCGATGCATCACGGACAACATCAACGTTGAACTTTGAGACATTCACATCGACCGATGCAGGAACATGGGTATGTACCATGACAAATGAATGCGGCTCTACGGTATCGCAGACTATTACGCTTGTCCTCAATGATCCTGCGCAGCCTGTTATTACAACAGACGAGCCTGCTACATTTTGCAGTGGTGAAACCCTGACCCTCGCAGCACCGGAAGGATTTAACAGCTATACCTGGTCTACAGGCGAAACCTCGCGGGAAATTATCGTGAGCGAGAGCGGAGACTATACGGTAAGCGTCAACAACGGTTGTGAAAGTCCGGTGTCTCAACCGGTAACCATAACCGTTCTTGATTTACCTTCAGCACCCACCCGTATAGAAGCAACTGCTTACAATAAATTGAAAGCGATTGGCAATGTGGCATCATACGAATGGACATTCAACGGAACAATTCTGAATGAACAAACTGCCGAGATCACGGTAACACAAACCGGAGTTTACCAGGTGAGAGGAATCAGTGCTGAAGGATGTCGCTCGGAAGATGTCGCTTCACTCTCCTTTGTAGTGACAGGACTTGAAACCGCGGCTGAACAACGCATTACTATATATCCGAACCCTGCCAATGAAGTTGTTAATCTAACTGTAACTGACGACCTGCTCGGGCCGGTAGAGGTATCGTTGTTTAATGCAAGCGGTAAATTAGTATTGACGCGATCCGTGCATTTCAACCGGGACAAGAATGCAATATCCGTAGCCCATCTTCCGGCAGGTATATATCACCTGCTGCTTCGAAAAGGTGAGCAAATAATTTCAATCAACCTCGCTGTACGCTAGAGGATGCAATGAGTATCGTTTTTAACTGTACAATAAAGCCAACAGAAGGATAAATTGATTTATTTTACAAATATTTTCACATCCCGGTAGGGTAAAACCGGAATTACTGGTATTCTTAATAACTTCGGTGGCTAAACCGGGGCCCCAGTAATTTCTCACAACTATGATTTTATCCTTCCGACTCCTGGTTACAGCAGGCCTTGCAATAATAATCCTTGCTTCATCGTGCCAGGACGATGAGACAGCGCCGAGTAAACGCCCGCTGCTCGTTGGGAAACAATGGGCCACGATTCAATATGAAATGAATGGTGAAGACATGACCGAGGACCGGGATGCATGTGAAGTTGACAACACTACGACATTTTTTGAGGACGGAACTTTCATTGATGATATCGGGGACATTCGCTGCGAAGAAATGGAAGCCGATGTTGAAGGCACGTGGGAGTTCAAGGGAAACGAAACGATCATCAGCATTCGTCCGGCCGGTGAAAGTACATCGGATTGGAAGATTGTCGAACTCACAAGTACAACATTAAAGATCTCACAATATATACAGCAGCTTCAGACTGAGGTGGTGATTGTGATGAAACCAATATAATCCTGGCAAGATTTATTTCATGAAACCGAAAAATATATTCTACAGACAACGCTGCCAGTTCACTAATTATATACTTACGGAATGACACGGGAAAATTTCAAGTCAGTTTTTGATGAGTACTATCGCCCGTTAAAGAACTTCCTGTATTATAAACTGGCAGATATAGACTTAGCAGAAGACATCACACAAGAGGTATTTGTCAGGGCATGGGACAAACGCGATTCGATCGTACTGGAAACCGTAAAGAGTTACCTGTACAAGATCGCGAACAATCTTGCTATTAATCATTTCAACAGTGCGAAAACACGGTTCGAGCTGAAGCTGCAGGATCATGATCGCACCGTTCAGGAATCACCACACTATGTATTGGAAAAAGATGAGTTTGCGGCAAGACTAAATCGAACGCTCGAAAATCTGCCCGAGTCACAACGCGTTGTCTTCCTGATGAACCGGATCGATGATCTCACCTATACCGAGATCGCAGGACGATTGGACATCAGTGTGAAGGCTGTTGAGAAAAGAATGCAGGGAGCATTGGAAAGTTTACGAAGTATTACACAATCCAGGTTTTAAACTATGGAGAACAATAACGATTTTATAAAGGATTGGCTCGAAGGGAAGGTATCTCCTGCCGAACTTAAATCCAGAAAAGAAAACGGTGATGCACGTGTTGAAGAATTTGATGAATTGATTACACGGTCATCGGGACTGAAAGTACCTGAGTCAATCTCGAAAGAAGAAGCGTGGCAGAAACTCTCCGGCAAATTAAGCGAGGCTCCCCAACCGGAAGCTAAAGTTATAAAACTTGGACGTTGGATTCCGATGGGTATAGCGGCTTCGGTAGCGCTTATGATAATGGCCTACTTCGCATTCAACAAAGTTACGATCGCCACATCGCTGGCAGAAACAAAAGTATATATACTCCCCGATGGATCGGAAATAACGCTGAATGCAGATTCTGAAATTGCCTACTCGCGGTTTGGATGGTCAGGCGAGCGAACTGTAACACTGGAGGGTGAAGCTTTTTTCCGTGTGACAAAGGGAAGTACGTTTACAGTAGCGAGTGAAAACGGAACCGTGACGGTGCTCGGTACAAGTTTCAATGTACAGGTGCGGCAATCGAACTTCGAAGTATCGTGCTATACCGGTAAGGTGAAGGTTGCCAGCGGTAACACGAACGTAATGCTTACAAAAGGTTTGTTTACAAAACTGGACAACAACAAACTGACGGCCGCTGAAACTTTTGATGCAAAGAAACCAACATGGCGTGAAGGTGATTTCTATTTTGAAGGCAAGCCTTTGAGCATGGTGATCGATGAGCTCGAACGACAGTTTAACATCGAGATTATACTATCGGGTGACGGTGCACGATTATATACCGGTTATTTTAGTAACAAAAATCTGGATGAAGCGTTGGAGATGGTATTTAAACCCATGTCTCTTCGCTATACGCGAGAGGCTGATAACAAGATCATCGTTCAGTGACCCGGAGTATAGTTATAGCTTTATTCACATGCATTACCCTGACGCTGCAGGCACAACAAGCTGCGGACGAAATTCGCATCAGCGAAGTATTTCATAAAACTCCATTATCAAAAGCACTAAAGACTCTGCAGGAGAAGTACGGTGTAAGGATTGCATACGACCATACCCTTGTACAAAATATAGTGGTAGCACTGCAACTGAAAGACCTCGATGTGTCTCAAAGTATAGAGCTGTTGCTGGCCGGAACTCCACTATCATTTCAAAAGGTCGGCAATAACATTGCGATCGTACCTCAACCTCGCGTTCGCGCGAATGAGATAACGGAAAGAAAAAACATCCGGCTATCCGGGAAGGTTGTTGACGCCCATTCCGAAGAAACGCTACCACAGGCAACGATTCGTGTAGCGGGCACCAACGTTACTACTACAACAAACAACGATGGCTACTTTACGATACCAAATATTCCGGCAGACACGTGTTCTCTGGAGATCCGATACCTCGGCTATATTACACAAATGGTAAGCGTTAAAGACATTGACAATCCCGACAAGTTTACCATACCATTAAAAAGCGACACTCGGATTCTCAATGAAGTAGTTGTGCTCGATGAGTACAATCAGTCCGTGCATATAGAAGAGCAGTCCGGAGTCTTCATGTTCAACCCCAAATCACTGGCTACACTCCCAACGATGGGAGAACAGGATATATCCCGCACCATGCAGTTACTGCCGGGTGTTACTGCTACAGATGAATCTTCCTCCGGTATGGTTATACGCGGCTCACACCCGAGCTATAACCTGACATTGCTTGATGGGATGACTATATATCAGCAGGATCACTTCTTCGGTTCATTCAGCATTATCAATGCTGATATCATTAAAGAAGTACAGGTACATAAAGGTATGTTTGATGCGCGGTACGGCAGTCGCGTATCAGGCGTAGTAGATATCACTACAAAAAACGGAAATGCAGTAAAGCCTTCTTTCAACGTGAAGCTGAACATGATCAACGCCAAGGCTACTGTTGAAATACCCATCACGAAAAAATGGTCGCTGTTTGCCGGTGCGCGCAGATCCTTTACGGATGTTGTTCAAAGCAAACTGTACAACACGCTTTTTTCTATAGCACGAACCTATAATGATCAGATCGAGATTTTCCGTTTGGTAGAAAGGCTCGGAAGGGAAACCAAGCCTGAATATTATTTCTTTGATGCCAACGCCAAGCTTTCTTTCCGGCCCACATCCCGCGATGTACTTTCGCTGAGTCTATATACCAGTCGCGACAAAATGCATATCAGCGATAGCTCGTTGATCGGAGACGACATTGACCACTATATAATCGATAGTAATGAGACAACACGCTGGGGAAATGACGGATTGAGTTTCCGTTGGGCGCGCCAGTGGAGCGATACCTATTATTCGACTATCCGGATAACGGATTCCAAATTCTTTCGCAGGTATAACTATCAACAGGAGCTCGTGGTTGATTCGTTGCGAAACGATTTTACCCTGGGTTTTAAGAACAGCATCAATGACCTGACGTATGCCATCGACAACGAGTGGATGCTCCGCAATACATTGTCAATCCATTGGGGATTGTCGGGCACTAAACAGGAGACTGATACTGATACACACTATAAACTCACCTACTCCGATAATACGCCACCGGAAGATATCAAAGAGACNNGTGCATTACTACAATCAGACTGGAGAACTATATATTGAACCGCGTTTTACAGCACAGTATAAATTAACCAATCGGCTCAACCTGAAAACGGCTTACGGCCGAAATAACCAGTTCATCACACAACTCTTCTACCCTTCCCCTTTCCACAACGGCACTATATCCGCGATGGGTGAAAACTTCTGGATGCTGTCTCGTCCGGGAGATGCCAGCGCACCCGTTATATCAGCCGATCATGTTAGTGCTGGTACAACGTTACGAAGCAAGCAGGTTGTATACGATGCAGAGATATACTATAAAGTGAGCCGTGGTGTAATTATCGATGAAGATCTCAACGCAGGCAATACCACGATGTATGGCCTTGATATCATGGTTCAGAAAACAAGCGGTATTCACAAAGGATGGATTGCCTATTCACTGGCACATGCCACGCAAACACATCCCTATATTCTCAACGGAGATCGCGCTCCATCGTGGCAGGACCAGCGTCATGAAGTCAAGGTGGTGGATATGCTGATGCTTGGCAACTGGAACTTATCATCAACACTCATCTTTGGCTCGGGTAAGCCTTATCCCAAATATACCGTGCGCTATCTTCGGGATGACAATGGCTGGATTAACGATTACCAGCTTCTTTTGGATTACACGAATCAATCGCGATTACCAGCGTATTTCAGAATTGACCTCGCTGCTTCCTATAGTATACGGTTAAAAAATTCCCGCGAAATTGAAATGGGACTGTCGATTCATAACGTTACCGATCATAGGAATATAAAAACGCGAAGTATCGATATCAGTACACTGGAAGAAGCGAGATTCTCGAACACGGAACTTCCCGCAACCTACACCGATGTCGTATTGCTTGGCTTCGCGCCCACACTATCCGTGAGTGTTTCGCTTTAATAGAGACAGTGTAATCGGGTAATCTAAAAAAAAATGAAAATTATTTTAGGGTAAATCACCGGCAGCCTGTAATCATATTGAAAACACAAAAATTCAATATGAAAATGAAAAACAAGACAATCACCTTTCTATTAATTCCATTCGTTTTATTCGCTACATTATTTCTTTCGGCTTGCCAGGACGATGCCGAGAAACCTTCCAGTACCAGTGATGCAGTAAAAAAAGAAAATGTAAATAAAGTACTGACCTTTCGTGAAGACCTCAACTTCGTTAATCGCTTTGTAAATCAAAATATAGCTATACCGTCTGACGAAGGACGCATTGCAATCGGCTCCACGATGATCGCGCGCATAAAAGAATCAGCGCCCTGCACCGAAGCAACGGAAGAAGAATTACCAGACGGTTCAGTAAAGATTACCATGAACTTTGGTGAGGGCTGTGAAATAGAAGATGGTACGGAAGTAGCCGGAACTGTCATCATGATCTTTGCAGTACGTGAAACTACATTGGAATATAGTCTTGAATTCATAGACTATACCGAGATCGGATCAGGTGAACACCAGGGACAAATTGTGAATGGTACGGTTAGCGGAAGTTTTGTAATGGATTTTGAGTCATCCGAATTTACCCAGGAGATGGAGCAGGATCTCACGATCAAATATCCGGATAATACAGTGGCCGGTTACAAAGTAGCACAAGCATCTGAAATGACGGAAGATGGATTGCGTGTCATTTCACTCACTACGAGTGGTAACTTTGCTGAAGGCGGAACATTTACCATGACACTTAGTAAAAATCTTGTTTATGATTTCGCCTGCTCGGGTGATTTCCCAATTGAAGGTGAAGAAATACTGATGTTCCAGGGTAACAGCATTCGTGTCAACTATGGCAATGGCACATGCGACCAGGAATATAGTGTGAAGTAACTTTAGTTTTTGCAAGCTGATCTTGCTACAAGATATACCTCGGAGAGAATTGCTTTCGAGGTATATACTTTTATAAAAGCTATACTTCTTCCAGCTTAAAAGGCAATTTACGAATGCGTTTACCGGTAAGATCAAATATAGCATTGCATAATGCCGGTGCAAAAGCAGGTAACCCGGGCTCTCCCACTCCACCCGGCTTTTCATTATTTTCCATAATGTGTACCTCTATTTCCGGAATATTCGCGATGCGTGGCATGTTATAGGTATTGAAATTCTTCTCAACAGCTTTACCCTCTTTAAAATGTGTAGCATGTGTTATCGCGGCTCCAAGTGCCATCACAATGCTGCCTTCCACCTGTGCGCGAATGATATCCGGATTTACATACCAGCCGCAATCAATCACGGCATATACTTTGTCGATCCTGATCTTTTTATCCGGCTTTGAAGATATTTTTACTACCTGTCCTACTATACCACCAAAACAATCGGTGATGGCAATACCCCAGCCACCGTTCTTGGGTTTTGTTTTCCAGTTGCTTACAACGGCCAGCCTATCCGCCAGCGCCTGGTAGCGCGGAGATACCAGATGAGCTTTTCTGAATTCGAGTGGATCCTGTTCGGCAAGGTGTGCGAGTTCATCTATAAAACTTTCACCGGCAAACGCATCAACGTTCGCAATGGGTGCGCGCCACCACATGGTTGGTATCGGAGATTTGGTAGGTACACCACCAAAGCTATAGTGAGGTATTGATTTATAGTAATCGGCAAGTACACCGGCTATTTCACCTTTATTTTCGGACAAAGCCTGTGGTCTGGCATCATTATCTTCACCCTGCCCTATATATTGTGAAGCAGAAATGATCTGAAGCGCGTGTATTTTTTTCTGAGCATCAACACCTCCCCTGCATTTATAGAATGATGCCGCCCGGAAAGGTCCCATCGTCATATCATCTTCACGTGTCCACATGACTTGTACGGGCGCTTTGATCTCCTTGGAAATCAATGCAGCTTCCAGTGGATAATCCGGAAACGCTTTTCGTCCAAAACCACCACCAAGAAAAGTCATATTTACCCTGACATTCTCTATGGGTATATTTAGTCGTTGGCTGAGATCGGCCTGTATCCAGTTCGCTTCTTGTATAGGGCCCCATATCTCAATGCTGTTATCTTTAACATCTGCTATACAGTTAAGCGGTTCCATACAGCTATGCGACTGGTACGGTGTTTCGTATATACCTTCCACTATAGCGGAAGAATTTTTCAGCGCTGTCTCAAAAATGTCTGGAGACGATGGTTTATTCAGATCGTCTTGCATACGTGCAGAGAGTTGTTCGGAATCGAGGTGCTCGAATCCTGTGTCATCCCATTCTACCTTCAGTACCTTGCGTCCCTGCATCGCTGTCCAAAGGGAATCTGCGACTACAGCCACACCTTCATACAACAAACCAAAAACAGCACGCTGCACTTTGATAACATGCTTTACACCACTGACGGACTTTGTAGCCGAGTCATCAAAACTTTTTACTTTGCCTCTGAACCTCGGACTTCGTTCCACCACTGCGTATAGCATGCCCGGTAATTTTTTATCAAGTCCAAAGACAGCAGAGCCATTGATTTTGGCAGATATATCTCTACGCTTGAGCGGTTTACCTATAGCTTTATAGTCTTTACGCTCTTTCAGTTTTACCTGCTGTGGCGGCTTTAGTTGTGCAGCATCTTTTACCAGTATACCATAGCTTAGCTTTCTGCCTGTACTGCGATGTATAACATGTCCATTCTCGGCATAACACTCTGCTACAGCAACACCCCATTGCTTCGCTGCTGCCTCTATAAGCATGTGCCGGGCAGAAGCGCCCAAGCGTAACAACTGCTCATACCAGCCGCGAATAGAGAAACTTCCCTCCTGTGGTTGTGGTCCATATTTACCCGGATTGGCTGCAGCGTATTTAACAGTCACGCTGTCCATATTGACTTCGAGTTCTTCAGCAACAATTTGAGGTATAGCCTGCCACGTGCCTTGTCCCATCTCCGAGCGATGATTGAAGATCGTAACGCTGCCGCTGCCATCGATCGATATCCACGACATCAACTCGGTGGCTATATCTTCAGCATGATTCACGGAGACAATCTCTCCCGCACTCTTTGCTGATGACGATCCATAAAAGCCAATGGTTAAAGCAATACCTGACAGGCCTGCCTGCTGCAAAAAGGTTCTTCTCGAAAGATGTTGTTGTTCCATCGTAAGATATTTATGACTTTGCTGTATGTATATAGAATTCAAGACACAGCACAACGGTTTCGATCGCTCCTATCCACCCTGTCTAATAACTTCAATTCATGAGATTTAGTATTGTCTCAATGCTGAATCTTATGTTAATAATACGAATAAATTTACGAGTATATATGACAGCTACTACTTTGCTACACGAATGAATCGGTTGAAACACGGAATGAGACACGGTCAGCAGGTTGTATCATTGGTATATAAAAACGGACTAAAGCGGTCGATACCGGGCAGTACGGAAAAACAGAAGCCGTTTTTTACAAGCTATTGACTGCCTGGCGACTTTGGCACAATTATGAACAACACGAACCCGTATCACCCCAACGAATATGATTTTCACATTACTCAAACTGTCGCTGCGGAAATTATGGAATGAAAAGTCATTCTCATTCCTGAGTATAGCCGGGCTTTCACTGGCTGTTGTTTCAGCTACCATCATCCTGCTCTACGTTTCGTACGAACGAAGCTACGATGATTTCCGATCGTCAGATATATATAGGTTAAGCTACCATGGCTTTGAGCATAATGTTGAAACCGGAAGCTCCGCACAAACTGTTCCGGCACTGGCACCTGCGCTTAAAAATGATATACCGGAAGTTACAGCATCCGTGCGACTGGTTCACACCGGCCCGTTTATGGCTGACCCCGTGATGGAATATAACGACAAAAAATTCCGCGAAAGTAAAATATACTATGCCGATCCGGAATTCCTTTCCATGTTCGCTTATACGATGATCGAGGGCTCTGCTACATCGGCACTGGCGCAACAAGATCATGCTGTGATTTCGAAATCTGTAGCGAAAAAATATTTTGGCAACGATCTGGCTACTGGCAAAACACTGACTTTTCACAGGGGCGAAAGAGGCTCGCAGCAAATTACAATAGCAGGAGTGTTTGAAGATATACCGCTTAACTCCCATTTCCATACGGACTTTGTTTTGTCCTTTTCGAGTATCGGTGCCAACAACATCGACAGCGATTGGGACTGGGGTAATTTTTATACCTATATACAGGTTCAACCTGGTCTGCAACCGGAAGCTGTCCAATCGAAAATTCCGGGCCTGCTTCACAAACACCTCGGCAAGTATATGAGCGATATCGAGGCTAAAGGATATCGCGTAGAGTTTCAGTTGCAGCCTGTCCAATCGATTCACCTGAACTCCAAATTATGGGGCGAACTCGAAGTGAATGGCGATGCCACAACGGTTGAGTTTCTGCAGATCGTTGCCCTTTTCATTCTGCTTATCGCCTGGATAAACTATATCAATTTTTCCATTGCCCGCTCGACTGAAAACAGTAAAGAGATCAGCATCCGGAAGATCAATGGTGCAAGCCGGGCTCAACTTATCGGTCAGTTATTAACCGATGCAGCTGTTGTAAATTTTATAGCCATCATCATCTCGGTAGCGTGTATACAGATAACGCTGCCTATACTTAAAGTGCTGATCGATCTACCGGCCGATGTCTCACTAGGCTGGCAAGGTGCTGTTATTCTGATAACCATTTACCTGGCAGGTACATTGGGGGCCGGATTATATCCGGCATTCTTTATATCAAGCCTGAATCCGGTATCATTACTTAAGTCGAAAGTTTCGAGATCGCTGGCGAGTGTTAATCTCAACAAGGCACTTATTATATTTCAATTTACGGCATCTGTCGTGCTGATTATTGGTACCATCACCGTATACCAGCAACTTACATTTATGCGCAACCAGGAATTGGGTATGGACCTGGAACAAACGCTGATTGTAAAAGGTCCTTCTGTGAAAGACAGTACCTATAAAGCGACAAGATCTTCCTTCGCCATTGAAACGAAACGACTTCCGGGCGTTGTCTCATTCGCGATAGCATCTTCTATACCGGGCGATGAGGTACATTGGGGCCGAAGTTTTTCAAGAAAGGATTCACCTGAAAATTCGGTAGGATGCGCTATTGTAGCAATCGATGAAAATTTCTTTCCGTTGCTGGGTGCCACGTTCGCTTCGGGCAAAAATTATCCGGATGGCACAACGGTATGGCAAGACGCCATTATCATGAATGAGACCGCTGCCAAAGCACTTGGCTATAGCAACCCCGCAGACATTGTCGATCAAACTATACTTTGGAATGAAAATGAACGCCAGTTTCCCAAGAAAGTTATTGGCGTTATAAAGGATTTCAATCAACAATCGTTACGATCTAAAATTGAGCCGTTCGTGTTCACGCTGAAAGAATATATTTTCGCTCCGTGGGCCGGTGAATTTTATGCTTTCAAAATCCAGGGTAAAAACATAGCGGAATCTGTTCAGAACATTCAACATCTCTGGGCAACTTTATATCCGCAAAATCCATTTGACTATTTCTTCCTCGATCAGCACTATAATGCGCAATACAAAAATGATGATCGCTTTGGCAAAGTATTTATAGTCTTTTCAGGGCTCGCTATATTCATCGCATCACTCGGCTTATTCGGACTTACCGCCTATATGACTGTGCTGCGTACCAAGGAAATTGGCGTTCGAAAAGTACTGGGCTCTTCTACCTTTCAACTGGTATATTTACTTTCCGCCAATTACCTGAAGTTGGTGTTGATAGCGTTTGTCATTGCCTGTCCGTTAGGTATACTGCTCATGAACGAATGGCTTGCGCAGTTTGCCTATCGTATTTCATTTAACGCCTGGATCTTTATCCTTGCTGGAGTATTGTCGTTTACCATTGCGTGTCTCACGGTCGCTGTTAAGAGCTGGCATTCGGCAAACATTGACCCGGCCAGAGCATTGAAGTATGAGTGATCAGGCGTATCTATACTATAGATCGATCTGGTTAAGCATTAAACTGTCTCAAATGGTGATCGGCATGTTTGTATGCAAAGATGCCGATCTCTTCCCGCGTCATCTTCCCGAAGAAGTCGTGTACGAAACGCGTATTAGAAAAGTTAGCATATTCGGCAACACGCTGCATCCATTTCTGTTTCTGCTGCTCAACGCTTCCGCTCTTTTCTTTAACTACAAATTGTCCTGCGGGCATGTTTCGCTTCATCGGTCTGCTGTCACCTACTGAACTTTTCAACGCGAGTTTACCAAAGATCAAACCGAGGACAGATTGTTTGTATTCGTGATGGCTCTTGCCCAGCACCCATTCATCCCAGATTGTACAATGCTTCGTCATTTGGTATACATTCATTTTACCCCACTGAGCTGCACTGTTCTCATCGAGCAGATTAATTCTGTCTATTAATTCCTTGCGGGTACCTTCATCAAAAATCGTTTTCATATATATAGTTGTTTCGTTCGTATGTGTGTTTGATATCCTCTGAGTTAAGTATTGTTCTTTTGCGTTCGGCCAGACATCAGCGAAGCGAAAACAACAACTGCAACCGACATGATCGAAATGGTAAGGAACGATGCTTTCAGGTTGGTTGCTTCGGCAATGAAACCAATGACAGGAGGACCAATCAGGAGTCCTATAAATCCCATGGAAGATACAGCTGTAAGTGCAGTGCCTGGTGAGAGTGATTTTGATTTTCCGGCAGCGCTATATACCATCGGCACAACNNAGAAGAACCGACAAAAGCAATCCGGCCGTTGTCAATAATCCGCTAACCTGCAATATTCTTTTCAATCCAAACTTACCAGAGAAACCGTCTGCAATAAAACGCATACCGGCCATGGCCACCATAAATATAGTATAGCCGAGTCCGGTAAATTCAGGCTCTACATTTACAACGTTTATGAAATATAGTCCGCTCCAATCGAACATGGCTCCTTCTACCATCATCGAACAGAACGCAATGATTCCAAGACTTAGCAGCGACTTATCGGGCATCGCGAAAAGAGGGCGCTTTTCTCCAGTTGCCTCATCTTTATTCACCAGGTAGAAAGCACAAATTATATTGGCAACAAGAAATATAGCAGCAACCACGATATAATGTTGAAATGGAGCGATGTCTTTACCGATCATCCACGTACCCAATGCCGCCCCGACAAACCCGGCCAGACTCCATATACCATGAAAGGATGCCATAATCTTTTTCCGATACAAACCTTCCACAGCAACAGCCTGTGTGTTAATGGAAATATTAAGAATGTTGGCAAAGAACCCAAATGAAAATAAGCAACCAAACAAGGCAGGTATAGTAGAAGCAGCACCAATGCTTAACAGCGACAAGCTATATAGTATGGAGGAGAGTATTACAACTCTTTTGCTCTTTACTATACCTACCAGCCATCCGGCAAATGGCAGCGAAACAAAAAAGCCAACCGGCAATGCAAAAAGTATAGCGCCTAATGCAGAGGAAGTCAGATGTAAATTCTGCTGAATGCTTGGAATGCGTGATGCCCAGCTTGCAAAACATAGTCCGTGCATAAAGAAAATAGTACTAACCGCTACACGGTTCAAGCGCATCTGTAAAACATCAGTCTGCAGTTCGTCAGTAACAACCTCAGTTCCCGGATGCCCGAGCTTTACATTGGTGCAGATTACCTCACTGACTTCTATATCATTTCTCATA
>DJFR01000120.1:30355-52806 GCA_002432545.1 Flammeovirgaceae bacterium UBA5867
GATAGTGCGAATTCTTCGCAAAAAATTGCATAATATTGCTCATTATGTTAAAAGAGGAACGTTTCCGCATTATCCTGGAAAAGCTTTCGAAAGATCAGAAAGTGACCCTGAAGACGCTGAGTAAACAGTTGAAGATCTCGGAGTATACCGTGAGAAGAGATCTGAAAGAACTTACCGACCAGGGATTGCTTAAGGCGGTGCGTGGTGGTGCTATACCTCACTCACCTACTCCGCACAATTTTGTAGACCGACTGGAGTACCAGACGGATGCAAAAAAAATTATTGCTGAAAAAGCATTGAGTCTTCTGCATAATGGACAAGTTGTTGCGTTTGATGGTGGCACAACCGCTATGGCAATCGCTAGTATACTTCCCCGTGATTTACAAATAACTGTTGTTACTAACAGTTTTCCGGTAGTAAACGTATTGGAATCTCACCCATCAATAGAAGTATTATTTGCGGGCGGGCGACTATATAAAAGTGCTTTTACTACTATCGGACATAACGCTATCAATTTCTTCGGTAATATACGTGCCGACCTATTCTTCATGGGGATCTGCAGCATTCACCCTACTATTGGTGTAACAACTATCAATTACGAAGAGAGCGAAGTAAAGAAAGCCGTTGTCAATGTCTCCAAGAAAGTGGTGGCATTATCACCACACGAAAGACTAAATACAGCCGAAGCATTTTTTATCTGTGATACTGCGAATGTAGATGTTATCATTACCGATGAAGAAGGAAAAGAAGTGGCGGAAGAATCATTTAAAGATTCGGGGATTACGATTATCTGATTATTCAAAGCTGTTATAACGGCCTGGTTATATAGTATAAATTTAACGCTGAATAAATCTATGTTGATTCGAAAAAACACGAAAGCGTTTAAAACGATTTTGCAAATTATTACAGCGTGTCATCAACGGACGGACCGTGAAAAACTGGTACGCCTCTATATTACTAAAGCGGGTCATTCCATAAATGACCGCATCAACATCGAAAGTATTGAAGGTGACGCACAGCTTTTATACGACATGAACTATGAAGCGGTGTTGATGAATTTAAATTCATCCGGGCATCAGTTACAGGTTAGCGATGACGTTCCCGGTATATATTTCTTTCACAGTACATCAAACAAAGTATGGGATGAGACACCGTTTGAATTTGATGAAGCCATAAAAAAAGAATTCAGCGATCTCCCGGAACTGCCTGCGCTACGCAAAAAAGAGAAGGTTGAAAAATATGTATTTCCCATAGCCAAGTCACGGACGGAGCCAACGCCTAAAAAAGAAAAGACTAAACCTGCAAAAGTTGCAAAGACAAAAGTTGTTAAAACTGCTGAAAAGGAATCGCGCCAACCAGACTACAAGCTTAAACATAAGATTCACTTTACGAACCTGGACAAGGTTGTATTCAGGCAAGCCAAATTCACCAAACAGGACATACTGGATTACTATAGCAAGATTGCAGATTATATAGTACCCTATCTGAAAGATCGCTCCTACTCTGTTCACATCTATACCGACAGTACATCGCCCGCTACAGAAGTAAATACCGAGGTACTTTTCGAACGTCATGCTGATGATATACCCGATTGGACACGAACTGCAACCAAAAAGCAAACACTATTTTGCAATGACCGTGAGCACCTGTTACTGAATGCAGAATTGGGAGCACTGCAATTCAATGCTGCTAATTCCAAAAGCAAATCTTCTGATTCTCCAGACTATATTGTTATCGTTATTGATTCGCCTGAGCATGAACTTACAAAAGCCATTGACGTTGCCACGGCAGCACATGAGATTTTAACCGGACTGCAATTACCATCGTTCGTAAAGACGCAAGGCATTTCATGTTTACAGGTATATATTCCACTGGATGCGAAAAGTAGTTTTGATACAGCGCACTCTGTAGCAGAATATATATGCAAGCTCGTCCGTCTTAAAATTCCTGACCAGGTTACACTCGAAGGAGCAGACGATGAATATACCTATGGCAAGGTGTCGCTGAATTACCATCTTAACGAAGAAGGAAAAAATGTTACCATTCCCTATTCCATTGTACCGGGCGAGTTGCCTACCGTTGCAACGCCCCTGCTATGGGACGAAGTAAACCATGAACTCCGCGGTGAGGACTTCACGCCTGAAACAATTTTCAAAAGACTGAAACAGGTTGGCGATCCCTTTGAAACACTCTTCCGAAAAAAACAAAACGCAGAAGCGTTACTTAAAAGGCTGGAAGAGAATTACTCCTTTCTCCTGTAAGAGCGGTCTCATTTGTCTCAAGAATCTTTACTGCGTGGGTGGAGACCGGCAGCCCCTCGCTTGCTTTGAGACCCAATCGAATTATCTAGCTTAAATGGGAATTAGCCCACCTATACTTTTCAGCATATATAGGAATATGTGTTGTAGTCTAAATGATCGCATGAGCACAGATAATCCGATAAACGGACGATCGATCATTGCAAAATACACTTCCGGGCTATATCTTATATCGGCATTATAATTGACTAATGGCAAGTATGAAATCAATCCTGCTAACCTTTATAATTATTCTACCCGGTATAGCGTTTGGACAAAGCTCAACGAGCAATTCCATTCAGTTTCTCGGTGAGAAACGTCCCGGTACTACACCTGTTAAATTTGCACCCGGCCGGGTATCGGTGCCTGGTCGAAGTGAATTCGGTTCTATATTCTCGCGCAATGGTAAAGAATTTTATTACGCGGTTGACACTGCCGGGAGAGCCGAAATTCGTTTTATGCAAATGGGCACGAACGGCTGGACAAAACCAAAACGATTAATATTTGATAACCAGTTCAGCTTCAACGACCCGATGTTATCTCCGGATGAGACCAAGCTGTTCTTTATCTCTGACAGGCCGCTGACTGCAACCGGGGAAAAGAAAGACTATGATATCTGGTATGCGGAGAGGACATCAACGGGTTGGTCTAAACCAATCAATGCGGGCACAGCCATCAACTCCGATAAAAATGAATACTATATATCCTTCTCAAAAGATGGCGCACTCTATTATTCATCCAACAGAAACCTCAAAAACGAATGGAATTATAATATACTATATGCGCCTATCTCTGGACAGAAGAAATTTCAGAATGCCATTCCTGTAAGTGATTCTGTCAATACGCAATATTATGAAGCCGATGTATTCATTGCTGGCGACAAGTCGTACCTGATATTCTGCGGAGACCGCCCCGAAGGACTTGGCAGAGGTGATCTTTACATCAGTTTTAAAAAAGCAGACGGCTCGTGGACCAAAGCTAAAAACATGGGTAAGACTATTAACACGACCGGCCATGAACTTTGCCCGTTTGTTACAGCTGACGGCAAGTATCTATTCTATACCAGTAACCAGGATATATATTGGGTAGATGCGAAAGTGATCGATAAACTCCGGTAACAAAAGTATATATATGCCTTAGCCTGGCTGCGATCCCAACCCGGTTGGCGTATACCCAAACTGTTTCTTGAATGCATAGGAAAAGTGCGACAGGTCTTCAAAGCCAACTTCCAGGTATACTTCTACCGGCTTCTTCTTCTTTTCAGTCAGTTGGTAGTATGCCAGCTCCAGTCTCTTTTGCGTTAACCACTTTTGAGGTGTGGTATTGAAGTGCTTTTTAAAGTCACGGGTAAATGTTGACAGACTTCGGCCGGTGAGATAACCGAATCGTTCCATCGGCATATTGAACATGAAGTTCTTTTCCATAAAACTTGCCAGGTCAATTTTACCCGGCTCTTCAAAATTTGCCAGCACATTATCAATTTCTGTATCGATGATCCGGAGAATACTAATGGCTTCGTTTATTTTCAGGGATGCTATATTTTCCGGGAACGGGTCCTGCACTTCAAAGTACGGAATCACCGAAGCAAAGCAACTCTTCAGTAAAGGATGATCGCTAAAGCAACGAATCTTCTGCGATACCGTTGCTTTAGGCTTCACCTGTATATTAGCATAAAAATCGCGTAGCCTATCCGTTGTTAAATGCATGACTACGGTTTTATGCGGCAGTCCGTCCTTTGGATAATTGATAACAGTCGCCAGTTGGTTTCTTGGAATCAGAAATATATCACCCGCTTTAAACACATAGTGGCTGTCTGCCTGAATGATCTTGGTCTCACCCGATATAAACCACACCAGCATGTGCTGGTCAAACAGTACTTCGGTTTTGAACAACTTGTCTTCGTAGCACGAGAGCTTGATATCAGGCGTTATATAGTTCGTTACAAATTCCATAGAATACTGCGTCAATCAATCAACAGAAAAAGTTATACCGGTCATCTCCTCGCTCAACGTCCACAAACGTTTTGCATTTGCTTCATCGAGCGAATAGGCCTGCACACCGCGTAACGTTAAAGGGTCATCATACCTGTTGCCGATATTTCCATTGTCCAGTTCGGCTATATCCGCGTTCTCGCAATATACACCGCCTATACCATTTAGCATCGGACTGGTAGCACACCAAACCGTTGTAGCAGCACCTTGCGGAAGTGTTTTCAACTTCCGTTCCACCTCCGGAAAAATATTGCCATCAGCATCGTGTGTTCCCATTTGCTTGAACAACTCTATTGGAGCTTCACGACCGAGGTCTGTGCCATATACCGATCCCGGATGAAGCGAATATACTCGTACATTAAATGCTTTGCTACGATTGTCCAATTCAACGCTAAATAAATTATTGGCCGTTTTAGATTGTCCATAGCCCTGCAAGGTCTCATACGCACGATGCTCGAAGTTCGGATCGTCAAAATTAAAAGGCGCCATCTGGTGTCCGTACGATGAGACATTAACGACTCTTGCTCCGTGTGCTTTTTTCAAGGCCGACCACAACCGTGCTGTTAATTGAAAGTGTCCTAAATGGTTAGTCGCGAGTTGTGATTCATACCCGCGACTATCTCTGCGCAACGGCACCCACATGATGCCTGCATTATTGATCAGCAGGTGAAGCGGCCTTCCTGAAGCCAGGAACTTTTCAGCGAAAGCATCGATCGAAGCGGGGCTTATCAGATCTAATGACTCCACTTCTACTCCGGCTATACCTGCTAAATTCTTTTTTGCTTTTTCGGTATCGCGTGCCGGTACAATAACCGAAGCCGCTGCTGCTACCAGTGTTCTTGTGGTTTCCAAACCTATACCGGCATAACCACCTGTGATGATGACCACTTTTCCTGTCAGGTCAATTCCTCTGATAACATCGTTCGTTGTAGAGGTAGCATTAAAGCCGGAGCCGATAGGTTTCTGAAGCGCTCCCTGATAATTATTCTGTTTCATGTCCAATTGATTTTGTTTAGGACAAAAGTAGAATGCTCGCAACCGACCGACTTTGTTTAAAACGTCATTCTTACTTTGTTCAAAACGTCATCAATGTTCTAGGTATAGCACGCTATTGCTATACTTCACAGCACAATTGTATCAGCCGATGGACGCTCCTGTCGCCTGATGTTCGGTGTAAATTCGCTGCACATCTTCATCTTCAATCCGAATAGCGGACGGAGTATATTTATACGTTTTATCACTTCGAACGCAGCAAAACATCCTGCAATGGTAAACACCAGCACAAATATAAATTCAAGCTGTACCGGCAGATCGAGCGGGAAGATCCACCATGAACCCAGAAATAAAAAGATCATGTGAAGAATATATACCGGGTATGCCGCTTCACTTAAATAGGACAATACTTTTCCGGGGCGATTCAGGTATTTATACCCGAATGCAAACATCGCGAGTATCCAGCATTGAGATTCTGTCGCCAGCAAATATCCGGGTGCTTTTATTTGCAACAGTATAAAGCGTAGTATAAAGAATATAACACCCAGCACCAGGAATATCCACCTGTATTTCAGAATCATTGTCCAGAAACCATCGCCTGCCAATACAAAACAAAAACCACAGAAGAATGCCAGCAGTCCTAACACAAAGCCATGCCACGTCATCGCATATAGCTCATAGGGATTGGGATTTATCACAAGCGCTTCCACTATAGAAAGTCCCAATGCCGGTAAGAGCCCAAGCGGATGACTGAGTATAGTTTTAAGACCGCGTACAAATTTACCCTGCTCATGTCTCTTCAGGTAATAGAACAATGGTGAAAGCAGCAGTACATATACCATAATGTTTCCGAGGAACCAGAGATGCCCCGGGGCGAAAGCATAGTTAACATCCCATTTATAGTACTGCTGCCAGATCATAACACTGAGCGGGAAAATGCAAAACATTCCGAATACATACGGGAGCAGTATACGAAGCATGCGGTCCTGCATAAGTTGTTTCCAGCTTCGTTGCTGCATGGCGAAATATACTCCCATCCCTGATACAAAAAACAGGAACGGTATACGCCAGATGTTCAGCATCGCCATCGGGAACCACAGCGATGTCCATGAATCGCTGTTGGCAATAAATCCGATCATAATACCCCAGGGTTGAAATCCGATCGCTACGTGGTATATCAGGAGCAGTCCGATGGCAATTACGCGAAGCCAGTCTATATCATACCGTCTGTTTGTTGTTAACATAATCGTTGATGTTAGGGATTGAATTTTTATTTAAGCATATCAGCGATCTGCGGTCTTGTCTGCTCGATATAGGTATAGTCCAGCTTAAGTCCCATTGGTTCGAGCACTTTTCCAATCATATCATATATATTTTTGGATTCAGCAAATGTACCCGCTACCGTCTGGTAAGGTGTTGCTCCGAAATTATTGACGATCGTTTTATCAGCACCTTTTTCCAATAGCATGCGCACAATCTCCGGACGGCAAAAGAAAGCCGATGAGTGAAGCGCTGTTGATCCATCCTTGTTCTGAAAATTGAGATCTGCACCGGCATCAATCAATATTTTTGCTTCCTCGGTTTTACCAAACACCGCTGCACTGATCAGTGGACTCGACCCGCCAAAAGGATCTTTCTCATTTATATTGCTACCGGCAGCGATATGTTGTTTCAAAGCCTCTTTGTTTCCGGTGATGACGGCTGTGTGTATATCAATGTCAGGCGCCTGGGCATCCGTCTTCTTTTCAGATTCATTACCGGACTTGCATGACAAGAGGACTGTTAGGAATAGAAATGAGACTGCTGCAGAGGATGCGAGTTTTTTAAATACTGAAGTTTTCATGTTCGTTTTGAGTTTAGTTTTTGTGAAAAATTGATGACTCAAAGAACGGCTGATCGCCTGCGCAGCACTAAACAGCCTTGCGTCCAAAACCATCAACTTTGCTGGAATTGATATAAATGATGATGCATCGATAGCAATTTTGATGCATCTGCGTGCCGAAACACGTAACTTGAGGTGGTTTTGCTATACCTTGAGAGAATTTATTGACGAACACTGAATTCACTTTTGATTGTTCGCAGACCTTAATTGTTGAAACGCATCATGGCCGATTTACCCTTGCCCGAATCTGATTTTATAGCCCGGCTCACGGCCGCGATCGAAAAGAATATTGCCAACGAGCAGTTTGGTGTTTCTGAACTCGCGGACGAAATGAGCATGAGCCGGTCGAACCTGCTGCGAAAAGTAAAAAAGGAATATAACCTTTCAGTAAGTCAGCTGATCAGCCAGGTTCGTCTTACGCGCGCAATGGAGTTACTGCGCACAACGTCTCAAAATGTATCGGAAGTTTCGCACCAGGTGGGCTTCAACAGCAGTTCATATTTCATTAAATGCTTCCGTGAATATTATGGCTATCCTCCGGGCGAAGTCGGAAAGCGAGAGTCCACATCAACTATACCCGTAGGAACGTTACCGGATGATGACGATCGTAAAACATCATCACCTCAACCCCGGCCGTACCAACGCTATATAGTAATTGGTGCTGTTATACTCGCATTGGTTATTGGTGCTATATGGGCATGGTCTGCACTTCGACCTGAAGATGAAGAGAAGTCTATTGTTGTATTGCCTTTTAAAAATGAAAGCAGCGATTCATCCAATGTATACCTGATCAACGGTTTGATGGAGGCGACTCTCAATAATCTCCAGCAGATTCAGGACCTGCGTGTAGTGAGCAGGACGTCAGCAGAAAAATATCGCAAGACCTCCAAGTCCGTGCCGGAGATGGCGAAGGAATTGAACGTTCGCTATTTTGTTGAAGGCAGCGGGCAAAAGATCGGAGATAAAATTTTGCTGAACATCCAGTTGATCGATGCCACAACAGATAAGCACCTCTGGGCAAAACAATATAGAAGAGAGTCTAAAGATATATTTGAATTACAGGAAGAGATTGCTCAAAATATAGCGAGCGAGATTGAAGTGATTCTTACACCGGAAGAACGGAGTCGTATCGAAAAGAAACCGACTGATGACCTTGAAGCGTACGATAATTATCTGAAAGGTAAAGATCTCTTTTACCGCAGCGGACGAAACGATCTCGAAGCTTCTATTCCGTTGTTTAAGAAAGCGGTGGAGAGAGATCCTGAATTTGCACTCGCCTATGCTACAGCCACCATGGTATATTATTACCTCGATATTTTCAATCTGAAAAAAGAGCATGCGGAAGATATTGAGTTGTTTGCAGAGAAGGCGATGCTATATGATCCGAAATCAAGTGAAAGTCTCACAGCAAAAGCATTGTCGTTTGCAGCAAGGCAGGAGTACGAACTCTCTATTCCCTATTTTGAAAAGGCATTGGAGTATGACCCGCGTTCCGGTCTCGTGCTACATTTTTTAACAGAGTTCTATAACATTCATGTACCGAATCCGGCCAAATACCTGGAGTACGCTATACGTAAAGTACAAGTGGATAATGCCATCGACTCGGCTACCCGGAGTTTCAACTATTTTCATTTAAGCAATGCGCTGGCGCAAACCGGATTTCTGGATGATGCACTGCGATACAATACGCGATCGTTACAACTCAATCCGAAGAATTTCTTTGCAGGCTATGTAAGAGCGTATATACATTACGGCACCGACCGCAGTTGTGAGAAGACTAAAGCGATACTGCTAGCCGAATGGAAAAAGGACACGATGCGCTTTGATATATTACAAGAGATCGGGAAAGTTGATTTCATGATGCGGGATTTTGCAGGGGCTCGATCATGTTATGACCGTGCTATACCGATTATGCAGATGTTTGGCATGGACATTTTCAAACACGAATACCTGCGCATTGGAGCCGCGTACGCGCACACCGGAGATAAAGCAAAGGCTGACTACTATATAAGCGAGTTTAAACGTTTTGCAGACAATGACCAGACGATGTATAAAGATATGTTTCTTGCTTCGTATTATTCGCTCCAGGGCGACAATGCAAAAGCTATTACGCACTTCCGAAAATTTGCTACAGAACAGGACAACTTTCTATACTGGTTATTGTTACTCCGCGATGATCCGTTAGGAGATAATTTACGGAAGCATCCGCAGTTCGATCCGATCATGAAAATTATCGAGGACAAATTCTGGAAAAAGCACAGGGAGGTAAAAGAGCGCTTCGAAGACGATTTCAAAAATCTTTAAGGCTATATATATACTTTCTATAATACGATTTTAATATGCCATACGACCAACATCTGCTGGAACGAATCGAAAAAGTTTTCAAGGAAAAGAAAGTCCGGTTTGTACAAAAGAATATGATCGGTGGACTTTGCTTTATGGTGAATGATAAAATGGTTGTTGGTGCCGCCAACGATGCGTTGATGATTCGCATTGATCCGGAGTTATACCCGATGGCATTAAAGAAAAAAGGTTGCCGCCTCATGGATTTTAATGGGAGGACGCTGAAAGGTTTTTTATTGGTAGAATCTATAGGTATTCGGTCTGAGAAAGATCTTCTATACTGGATTGGGTTGAGCCTGGACTTTAATCCAAAAGCGAAAGCAGCCAAAAAGAAATCAACACCTGCAAAAACCAGGAAAATATAGGTCCGCAGATATCTCCCCTACTCTTCTTAATTACTCAATCGAAGCATACTATATACTTTCATCAAAAAAAGCCGCCTCAGCAACTGAGGCGGCTTCCGTAAATTCTCCATTGTATTTTAACAATACCCGGAGTTGTGTTTGCTTATTCAGGAAGCATACCGGAAACCTTTACTTCGGCAACGCTGAAGAAGGCCTTGGAATTTCCTGCAAAGAATCCTTCATAATTTTTGAGACATCGGATTCGTATATACCTCATTCTGGAAACATCAGGATCCACCGCCAGCGAAATGCCGGCTTTAGCGGCAGCTTTATCAGCATCGTTTTCATTGTCTTTGGGGAGTCCCGAAGGTTTAACGATTGTTCCTGCATTCAACAATGTCCAGCTTGCATCCAGTGCACCGCTACTGCTCGGGTTGGCTGAACCATATATCTCATAATCACGAAGTGTAGAGAAAGTATAGTATGCTCCCCACCCTTCCTGGAACGGATATATTTTGATCTTTGTGAGATCAACGACCATACCCAGATCGAACGTTATCATTTGAGGCGAAGATTCTCCTGCCCCTATATCTGTAAAGTTCGTACCACTGTATGAGTTTTGTGCTTTTCCATCCCACATTGCAGCAATGCCACCAGAACCACCGTTTGGCCCGACATCACCCGGAAGCGATACGGCTGTGAAAAACGATCTGTCCAGTTCTTTCTCTATAAAATTCGGTATGCCGCGTATATTAGATTTCGTGCAGAATGTATCGATGCACACAACGTTAGGGGTAACAGGCAATGGTCTGAAGACCGTACGCCAGGTAAAGGTATTGTTTTCAAAATCCAAACCTTTCAGCGTAGTAGTAGTTTCAGTTGCCGGTGTTATTACCACGGTATCGCCATGCTGCGTTTTATAGCGCACCTCCATTTGAACAGGTCCAAGTGTTTTATCAATCAGATCCCAATATATAGTGGACGAAGCATCGTCATACGCAACTATTTTTATTTTGCGGTTGGACAATGTATTGCGATAGCGACTGCCGTATGAGTTGCCGGTTATGTTTACTGCAACGGATGAATTACCTGCAGCATCATACGTATATACCGAGAAACTTTTGGTTCCCTCCTCCACATCAAAAATTCCATCAAATATATAATCGTCATTCAATCCGTCAATGTCGAAGATCACGGAGTCAGCGAAGTTATTCCAGTAGATCTTGCACTTGTTCACCTTCGGATCGCGCGTAAGAATTCCCCACAGTCTTACCCGTTCCTTTCCGGGAAAAACAACAACGGAATCGAACTTACCGGTATATATAATCTCACCGTCTTTTGTATACTTTTTGTATTCGTCCCATTCAGAGCACGACACAAGTATTATTACCAGGCAAGCGATAGCCGTGATGGTGCTTATTAGCTGCCTGGTTTTATATGTATATATCATAATCTTGTTCTTTATGGTTATATAGTTTAGCGCGGATCACCGAAAACCTTAAGTTCATCAACACTTTGCGGACAGGACCCAGCCCAGTTCACCGTGCATTTGATTCTCAAATAGCGAACCTTCGGAGCATTGAAATCGACATCGAAGAAGAATCCATTGGCAGCAGCTTCCTGATCGGATGCTGTTTCAGTATTGCCGGCACTTCCGGAAGGTTTCTTTAATTCATATTTGCCCAGCAAGGTCCAGCTGTCATCGAGGGCACCGTTCAGGTTCGGATTTGTTGAACCCCATAGCTCAAAATGCTTCAGAGTTGTAAAGCCATAGTATAGATTACTAAGTTCCTTGAACGGTCGGATCCAAACCTTGCTCAGCTTTGCCGATATACCCATATCAACCGTTACAACAGAAGGTACATTTAACGTTGCTGCTGCCAGGCTGGTGAAACTCACAGGCCAGCCATAACGCTTGTCCCACATGTTGGCAACAGCGGCACCTGGTTGCTGACCCGGATCGCCCGGTAACGGAAAATGTCTGAAGTTCGCGGTGTTGAGTTCAACTTCGTAGATCGGGTTGATGTCTCTATACAACGTATCGGTAATGTTACTCCACCGGTCGCGTATAGCAATACCAAAGTGTCGCGTTAGCGTATCCATACCACTGCGCTGCGAAAGAATGGAATCAATCGATGTATATACACTGAGGTTGTTATTTACCTCCCATTCTTTCAATACATTCTGCTCCATAATCAATATACCGATTGCCTCCTGTGTTTTGTTAATAGCGGTAAGTTTGTAACCACCAAAGGCATCGCTTATATCTATACTTTCAAGCACGGCCCAAATCGGAGCCTCCAGCGGCTTTACGGTAACAGATATAGGTTCAGAATGAACTTCCTGACGGTTTACAGTATATAGCTTGATCTCATGCTCCTGCGTATCGGCAAATCCTTCCACGACAAGTGAATCGACAAAATAGGATGATTTAACATCCATTTCTCTTCCCGTGGCCAGCGTATAGGTTGCCTTTACATACAGTAAATCCGGATCAGCCGGAAGCTGGTACGATATCGTGGCTTTGCCCGGATAATTCTTTACCTGCACTTCGGTCACCTGCTGAGGTGCACCGTTGGATGTACCTGCGGGTTGCCGGTAACTTAAATCTTCGTTGCAGGCGTAAACCAGCAGAAGCGCTGCTATACCCAACAGACTATATTTTATAATATGCATTTTCATCTTTGTACATTTTAAGTGATTCATTACCATCCCGGGTTTTCTACCAGCTTCGGATTCTTCCNNGCACCAATAGGCCAGAAATAATCGCGTGGCGTTACAAAGGTCTGACTATATATTTGTGTTTCCCTGTAGTAAGTAGTGGCCGTAGTACCGGTATAATTCCAGCCAGTGATATCTTTATTAAGCTCTTCGGCTGCTTTCTTCCACCGGCGAAGATCCCAGAAGCGATGACCTTCAAAGGCAAGTTCGATCAAACGTTCGCGGTGTATAATTTNNCGCTCGCGGTGTATAATTTCACGTAGCCCGTCCTGTGTTGTAAACTTGCCGGGGTTCGATGAATAATTAGTCCACGATTCTACCACACCGGCAAGTCCGGCTCTTGTTCTGATTTTGTCGAGGTATACAATTGCTTCCGCGGAAGCAGGCTCTGTCTCATTCAAAGCTTCGGCATATAGCAGGTATAAATCAGCCAGGCGAACCTCGGGCCACGGGTACTGTCCATACGTAGTGGCATCATTATCACCAAATACCATTTCCCAATTCACGAGCTTCTTAATATAGTAGCCTGTCTCATTCCAGCTCAGGGTTGAAGGTGCACCTCCGAGGTCAGCCCATTTTGTCTGCGCATAAAATGCAGTGTCAACACCGCGCGCATCTTTCTTATACCAGATGCCACCGTCAAAACCAAGATCAGCATAGAATCTGTTTTCGCGATCAAAATTCAGTCGTGCCGTTATATAGCCGGTTTTAATATTATAGCTTTCGTTTTTTGTTGCCCTGCGCAATTGTTCATAGTCTGAAAAATCGAATGTGATGTCTTCTTCGATCGGCACACCGTTGCTGGTATAAAACATCCTGGCTATTTTCAGAGGAGCTTCCCATACCCCAGGCGTTGGAAGACGGTTCTGTGCTTTTGTGCCGGTTAACAGTATCTGGCACATATTGGAGTTCCAGAAGTAGCTATTGGAATTTCCCCATACCACTTCATTGTTCCAGGGCTCGGATACAGCCTGTCGTATACTCAATTGTATTTTGGTTGTATCGGTAAGACCAAACGGATCATTGATATATTGATGCAGCTTGTGTCCTACACCTTCTGCTGCATCGATCGCAGCTTTACACGCCTCTTTTGCTTTTTGCCATTTGGTTGGATCGTACGTTGGGTTGAACAGCAACGTACCTTCGCTATCGGTAAAATTGGCAAAGTCACTATTACCATTGAACAGCGGACTGGCAGCCATCACCCACAGTTTGGCTTTCAACGCCAGGGCTATTGGCTTCGTTATTCTTCCCATCTCCTGCAAATCATTTTCAACTACATCGGGAAGTTTCGCTATAGATGAATCAAGAAGCGCATCTATATAGTTCACGCATTCATCAACTGGCCTGCGGTATACATAACTGGCCTGTACATCGGCATCGAGCGGAACATTTACATCAATAATCGGAATGGGACCGTACATGCGCAGCAGATAATAATGATAGTATGCTTTTAGAAATTCCACTTCGCCAATCCAGCGTGTGCGTATATCCAGCGTGAGATCAGGTACTTTATTCGGGTTACGAACATTTTCCAGAAATATATTGCAGCTGCGAAGTCCGGCGAAGAGTCTCTTATCACTGCCAGCAGCACCCAATTGATAACCTCTCCAGGCATCCAGCAGCGGTATATTACTGTTCTGATTTCCCTGCGCAATTCGGAAGGCCGGGTTCCAGTACGTGCGATCAGTCTGCGGCAACCAGATCTCATCACCCGACATCATACCTATATTATACCAGCCATCACCGTTCCTCGGCATATAGGAGTAGCAGGTAAACAGGTATTTCTCTGCTTCATTCTTTAAGGAAAAGGCATTGTCCAATGTGGTTACGTTATCCGGCACTACATCCAGGTAATCGCTGCACGACACTGCGCTAAACATCAAACCAACAGCAAGCACCATCATGCTGATGGAAACACCCGGGGCGTATTTCTTCTGTTCCTTTTGATTAATTCGTGTATATATATTCATATGTATACTTTTTATGCTCACAATTCAATTCGGTTAAAAGTCGATCTGGAGACCAACCATATATACCCGCTGCACCGGATATCCCAATCCATTACCTCCCATTTCAACATCCCATAGCTTAAAGCTGCTGGCTGCAAAAAGATTGTTGGCAGAGAAGTAAATGCGTGGCTGCAGATCGAACAATTTGGTTATTGGCTGAAATGTATACCCGAGCGTTACGGTTTTAAGACGAATGAAACTTCCGTTGCGCATCCACCAGGTTGAGCGTTGTATATTATTCCATTCGATCTGATTACTTAACCGTGGCCAGAATGCATACGGGTTCGGATCTTCTTCAGACCAGTGATCCTGATGAATGGCTTCGAGCTCTCCATTCTGATAGCCCGTACCGAGTACTATATCTCCCCGGTTGTTGTAACCGCCAAATTGAATGAACGGTGACGTCTTCAACGGATCGATAAAGAATGTTGAGCGGGCAGCACCCTGAAACATAAAACCAAAATCGAATCGCTTGTAGGTGATGGACGGGCCTATACCGTATACAATTTCCGGTTGCATGGGATAACCTATCGGGACTACATCATCGCCATTGATTACTTTATCACCGTTGATATCACGATACTTTATATCGCCTGCCCGTACTTCGCTGCCGAAGAATGATTGATCGGGTGAGTTGGCCACTTCTTCTTCATCAACAAATAAACGCTCTGCTATATATCCCCATGACTGCGAGAATGAATAGCCTTTTCTCGACAGGTGTGCGAGGTCAGCACCATACTGGATCTGTTCGTTCTTTGTTACTTTGCTGGTAGCATACGTAAATGTACCGGAGATCGTCAGGGAGAGATCTGATGAAACCATGTTGGTATAGTCTAGCGAGATATCGATGCCTCGCGTTTCGCCTGATCCATAGTTGGCAGAAGGAATACTGGTAAGACCCTGCGCTGCTTCTATATTCGGGTTAGGGAAGTATATATTGGAGCGCTTCGTCTTAAATGCGTTGGCAACAATGGACAACGAATTGAACAAGGTTACATCCACACCGAGGTTGAGCTGCCGGGATACCTCCCATGCTATATTATCATTTCCATAGCGGTTAATGCGGTAACCGGGTCTGAAATATACCGGTGTACCAATGCCGGTACCAAAGCTTGCTCCGAAGTTACTGTCGCTTGCACTTACATCCGACAGATAGAAGAATCTGTCGTTAACATCTCCGATCTGATCATTTCCAACCAGACCATAACTGAACCTCAGCTTAAGTTCGGATACTTTTTTGCTGAGTGGTTCAAAGAATGCTTCATTGGATATATTGTAAGCAACACCAATGGAAGGGAAAAATCCAAAGCGATTCTTTTCTGAAAAGCGTTCCGATCCATTATAGCCGAAGTTAAATTCAGCCAGGTATTTACTTTTATACCCGTAGGTAACTCTACCTGCCAGCACGGTATTGCGTTGTGGCAGTGATGATACTACACTACCGGCATTGCCTGCTTCAAAGCTTGAAATAAACCCGGTTAGCAAACCACTGACTTCATGCTTATCGTTGAAGGTACGCGCATAATTGATCGATCCCTGCAGGTACATTTTGGAAGTAACTTCCTTCGGGAATTCTACATAGCCCAGGTACTCCGTTCCGGTCGGTTGAAAAGCAGAGCCCTGTGCTCCGTTGTTTAACACCGACACTGTATATTGAGAAGGATCTATCGGATCTATATTTGCAGTATAGAAGAATGGATTGTAAGCACGTGCAACAGAGAAAAATGAATAGCGCTGCAGGTACGTCATCACGGTAGCGCTTAGCCCTTGCGTTAGGAAATCAAGATTTTGCCGAAGTTCAAGCTGCGGATTGATGTTCGATGTTTTATATACCTGGTAACCCCGTACCATTTCAGCGTACGGATTCATAAACAATCCACCGGTTAATGAGCCCGAGCCTTGTGTTGGCACTGAACCAAACAGCGGGTGGTTTATATAGGGCAGCTTTGATTTGGGATACACCGAGGGAAACATAACCGGATTCGCAGAAAGTGCATTTCGGAATGCGATAGCTCCGCCTCCTACAGGTCCGCGATAGTCATCAAACTGTCCGTATAGTCTCAGAACAAATTCTGTTGTCTTTGTAAAGTTTACCGTGATGTTGCTGCGGATGGAGTAGTTCCGAAGTTTAATATTGCTGTTGAAGTCATTGATAGGATCAATCTTCAACACTCCGTTATCTACGTTATACGTTCCGGCTATATAGTAGGAAGAGTTTTCTCCTCCTCCGGATATATTCAGGTTGTATCGCTGGTTTGCAGTATAGTCTTTAATCATCTTATCAATCCAGTTATTGTTGGGATATAGATAAGGATCATCGCCTGCGAGCGTATGGTTTATTTTGTTTTCGCCATACGGTACAGCGGAAGCAGGATTTCTGGTGAGGGTTGCTTCGTTAGCATCCCGCATATAAGATATATTATCCGTTAACTGGTAATTTCTGGTATTGGTAGAGATCGTATTTTCAACTCTGAAATTATACCTTGTTTTACCGGGTATACCTAACTTTGTTGTTACGAGTATAACACCGTTGGCACCGCGCGATCCATATACCGCAGCGGCCGATGCATCTTTCAATACCGAGAAGCTTGCTATATCATCGGTCTGCAAACGCGCCAGGTCGGTAGCACTCGATTCTATATTGTCAATAAGAATAAGCGGATTTACTTTACCACTTCCAAAACTGGAAAGGCCACGGATAAAAAATGCAGAGTTGTCGGTTCCCAAACCCGGTTCACCACTGGTCTGGTAAGCTATAATACCGGCTACACGCCCGGCTATAGAATTGGTAAGATTACCTGTGGGTGATTTGAGAGTCTCGGGCGATACACTGGTAACAGCACTCACCACACTCTGTTTTTTCTGAACACCATAACCAACAACAACCACTTCTTCCAGGGATTGTATATCGGGTGTCATCGTCACGTTGATAATCGTCTGCGACCCAACGGTTATATCTATATTTTTATAACCAATAAACGTGACGTGCAACACATCACGATCTGCCGGGACAATCAGTTCATATTTACCATCTGCATCGCTGCGTGTACCCGTGCTGGTTCCGGAAATAAGTATACTTACACCCGGCATGGCAGATCCGGTTTCATCTACGATCGTTCCGGAAATTTTACGCTCCGTATTGTTTTGCTGCGCATAGATTGCGCCTGTAGAAATAAAATATAGCAGCAGTATGATTATCGTTTTTCCTTGCGACAGGAAAAAACCAAATCTCACTACTGGCAACAGTAGATTTAATTTCATTTAAGATCGGTTTAGGTTGAATAATTGACGTACAGGTTAATGCGTGTCTTACTTTTAGGTGTAGGAAAGACACTTTTTAAATCATGCGTAAGAAGGCGATCTGTTTCTGGTCATGGAAGTCATTTTTTAGTTGATTAAATTGAAGATGAAAGCATCAGGTGGCGGCACTTGCGGGGCATAAAAAAGCCGATACCCATGCCGGGTAAACTCTCAAAACAGCCGTTGGAAAACTGGCGTATCATTTTTATTGAAAGCGAGAATTTGTTTTATACTGTTGGTACACAAACCCCCCATTTTTTTGGAGGCGCATAATTACAATCGTTTGAAACGACAATTAAATCGTTTGCAACGACAAAACTAAAGTTGTCGATAGTTTAAGAAATTTGAAACACGGATCTTAATTTTCGCGTAATGGGACGTAAAAAAACGATCTCGGAGGGTATTTTACGCCCCCGGATGATGGACTGATTTCTGCCGGATTTGCAAGGTCATAGTCCAATAGATTTCTCACTAAGTCATGTACTTCATTCATAGATGCCGGTGCGAAGAATTGAAAGTTGCTTCCGTCAAAAAGGTCTGGTGTAAGATTCTGTTCGGCACCAGATCGATCACAGTCATACACGAATTCCCGACTTTATCGCATCAAAACAATCTTTCCTGCTGATAATATACTTTGACTGATATATATATAGCGAGTCCGGTCTTAGCTTCATCGTATCCATCACGTCAATCAGAAAAGCATTCGAAATCGAACGTTCCCGCGCGGAAATGAACTTACGGGTTTTCAGGCTATAGCAATAAACGAAGTAAAATCGCGATATTGACTTTGGTTTGATTATTGGAATTACCGGACAGCAATATCCCCTCTATGCTCAAAAATTACATTATCATTGCCTGGCGCAGTCTCTTGAAGAACAGACTGTTTTCCTTCATCAATATATTCGGGCTCGCCCTCGCCATGTCGGTTAGCATGATGGTGATGATTCGCCTGAAAGATTCTTTGAGTTACGACAGGTTTCACCCACACGCGGAGTATACCTATAGAATTACATCACACATAACCAATCCGGAAAAACTATCGTGGCAATTAGCGAGCACTCCCCTACCCTTGTTGGAAAATCTCGAAAGTGACACCATGCATATCAGGACATCGGCAAGTATATATCCCGGTGTTTATGAAAAAGCAACGGATGGCACAAAAGATATTGATATCTCGGGAAGCTTTACTCAAAATTCATTCTTTGATGTATTCGGTTTTACACTGTTGCATGGTAATGCCCGCGCTGCATTGCAACATCCCTTTAGTGTTGTACTCAGCCAGGCTACAGCAGAAAAATTCTTCGGCAGTAGTAATCCGGTTGGCACGATGTTAACCCTCGGCAAACTTGGCGTATTCCAGGTTACCGGTGTACTCAACGAGCCTCCGGGCAAAACGCATATCCATCACGATGTATATATATCGTACACCACGGTAGAAAAGCTCGAGGCATTAGGAAAACTCCCTGCCAAATCAAAAACATGGGACTCTTTCGAAAAAGGATATACCTATATTGTTTTGAAAGATGATGCTTCCATAAACGATGTATATTCCAGTCTCAATCGAATAGCCGAAAGTATAAATCAGCAGTCCGATCACGGCACATTCCAATTTCATACACAAAAACTCGCTGCCATAACTCCGAACTGGGGCACGCTGTATAACGACTTTGCCCGTGCCTCGTCATGGGGAAAAATTCTGACGGAAGTAACAGTTGCCTTTATTATACTGCTGGCAGCTTGCTTCAACTATACCAGTCTATCAATAGCGCGCGCTCTGACACGCACCCGCGAGATTGGCATTCGAAAGGTTGCCGGAGCCAAACGCTCGCAGATATTCTTTCAATATATAGTGGAGTCCATCGTACTGGCGTTCTTCTCGCTGATCCTCGCTTCAGCTATACTTTCCTTTATACTCGAGTATAAGCCGTTCAATGATGGTTATGAATTTGTACCGGAAACAAACATTGACTGGATATTGATCGCAAGCTTTACAGGCTTCGCTGTATTTGCAGGCTTGCTGGCCGGTGCTATACCTGCGTGGATTTTATCGTCATTCAAAGCGGTAAAGATGTTACGCAATACCCTGGCCGAAAATATTATGGGCGGACTCACGCTGCGAAAAATATTACTCGTCTTTCAATTTTCGATTTCGCTGGTGGTGTTGATTTTCCTTACCGCATTTTATAAACAGTTCTCTTTCATGGAAAATGCTGATCAGGGTTTTGCAAAGGAAAATATAGTAACGATACCGGTGCAGACCCATGAGCGTGATCCGTTTAGAAATGAAATCGCTCGTATTGCCGGTGTACATCAAATCGGTTCGATCTCTTCCACGTTTGGCAGTCTCCCGACAGGCTACGCTGATGTACGACTGTCGCAGGAATCACAACAAGTTGTAAAGGCTGGTTATTATTTCTGTGATGCCAGCGCTATACCGATCAGCGAATTAACCATCCTGGCCGGTGTTAATTTTGATGGTGGTATAAACAGCCGCGAACAATCGGTTATTCTTAATCAGAAAGCAGTACAGGTATTAGGTTTCAAAAGTATACATGCTGCTATTGGTGAAACGCTGTGGATTGACACCTTGCAGTTACGGGTAGTGGGTATCGTAAAAGATTTCTATAACCAGGGCGTTGCACATGCTGTTTCACCGGTCGTGCTTCGCAGCAGCGCATCCAATCAGCACTTGCTGGTAAAGATCAATCCCAATGCATTGCAGCAAACTACAGCGCGGATCGAACAAGTATGGAGTAAACTATATCCCGGTATACCCTTTAACTATACCTGGCTCGATAACGAAAATGCACAACGTTATGATCAATCCGCTACTATATCCCTCCTGGGCTTCCTTGCTTTTATGACCGTTACTATTGCATCACTTGGTTTGCTCGGACTCGTTGTATTTACGGTTGAGACACGCAGAAAGGAAATCAGCATTCGCAAAATTATAGGAGCCAGTGTAGTACAGATCATCAACCTGCTGTCCAAAGGGTATATAAAGCTGCTGGTTATATCGGGCTTCATCGCTATACCGATAGGTTACGTTTTGAGTTCGTTCTTCCTTATGAACTTTGCCAATCGTGTTTCCTTCGGTGCCGGTTCTGCGTTTATGGCATTTGGCTTTCTCTTATTGATTGGCCTGGCGATGATCATCTCGCAAACGTTCCGAGCATCCATTCAGAACCCGGTNNACAGCATTAACTCCATCACTATATATACCGCTCACGAGGTTTGCCTCTCAAAAGGGCGACTATCACTGAACACCAGAATTATAGCCGTGAGACCTATAATAAAGAATCCAAATACAAGCGGTAACACACCATCTACCATCAGGTTACTAATAAGTGCTCCCAAAGAAGCACCTATAAAAAAGAAAGATGTTCCGTATACCGCTGAGGCCATCCCGGCCATATCGCCCATCGGCTCCATAGCCAATGCGCTGCTGTTTGGTTCTATAGCCAAATTTATACCCATGAGTATAGCAACAGAAATAAAAAAGAACAACATATCGGGCGGGTCGCCAACCATAAAAGTATATACTTGCAAGAGCGCACCTACAACGGTATAAATTACCAGGAGTCCCCGGATCGTTTTACGGGCACCGTATCGTGACGACAGTCGTGAATTCACCAACGTACAAAAGGCCATGCCCAGTCCTATACCGGCAAAGATCCAGGCAAACAGCTCCGGGCGATGGTAGATCTCGCCTACGATATGTTCAGAACTTGAGACATACGAACTTAATCCGGCAAACAGAATAGTCGTGATTGCTGTATAGCGAAGGAAGACACGATTACCGATAACTTTGCGAATGGACTGACCTATACTTGCAAGATTGAGTGCAATACGCTGCTCGGGAGGAAGAGATTCCTCCAGTCGAAGAGACCATATAAAAACAATAACTGCAAACAACGGAGGTGTAAGAAATACCATTTGCCACGAAGACACCGACAAAATTGCCAGCCCTAAAAATGGCGCAGCAACCGGAGTGAACAAAAAGATGGTAAAGATAAGCGACATGATGCGTGCCATCTCATCGCCAACAAAACGGTCGCGAACACCTGCGATCGTGGTCATAAAAACGGCTGATGCGCCCATGCCCGCTATAAAGCGCGAGACAAACATCAGTTCCAGTGTAGGCGAAAATGCAGCCGCTATACCACCGATAATATAGAGAGGAAAACCAACGCGAAGTATAGCGATTCGCCCGAAGCGATCGGACAATGCACCAAAAATAATCTGGCATATCTGTCCCAGAAAAAAAAACACGATGATCTGCGCTGTAGCGGTTGATTCTGGCTTGAGTCCGAAGTGCTCGCGAAGTTCGCCAAATACGGGCAGCATGATATCAATGCCCAATGCCGTTAACATCATCGTGCAGGCCGACAATGCGATAAACTCCCCCGGTTTTATTTTCTTGAAGTGTGATGGATTGACATTCATAGCATGGATTCTGGTTCTGAGACATCGGCAAGATGCTCCATAAAAATAACTACGGCAACCATATATAGTACTGTCCCTGTAATCCTGCAAAAATAATGTCGGGAATGCACATAACATGAGGT
>DJFR01000120.1:52894-62527 GCA_002432545.1 Flammeovirgaceae bacterium UBA5867
TCCCGGCACCGTAGTTCTTTGCATGGCATCAATCCGGATATAACCTTCATCCGTTAATTCACATCCCAGCGCTGCAGGAATCTCACAGTGCTGTACAAAAGGAACGCGTGTGTATAGCGCTTTAATATCCTTCGCTGTTCCATCTCTAAAATTAACGCGCTGTATATATCCATTGCTGTGTTGCAGGGTGTCGATTTCTGTTTCCTCAATGGTTATCCGATGTCTTGCCAATGTTGCCGTTTGCTCAGCCGTTAATGTTGATGCTCCGTTGGTGAACAGTGTAAGATCATCTGTCCAATTGGCAATGAGACTGCAGAATTCAAAAGCTGAATCGCCATTTGCCACTATACCGGTTCGCTCGTTACGTACTTCATAACCGTGGCAATACGGACAGTGAAGAACAGAAATACCCCAGCACGCAGCCAGTCCGGGTATAGCGGGAAGTATATCTTTAATACCGGTTGCAAAAATTAATTTCTTCGCACGAAACATTTCACCGGATGCAGTCTTAACCTCAAAGCCATCCCGGATCGCGGCACTATATATCACCTGGTCATTTACGAACGTTACCGTGCTATATTTCGCTACCTGTTGCCGGGCCAGGGTCGCTATTTGGTGAGGTGCTGTTCCATCCTGGGTAATGAAGTTGTGCGAATGTGGTGTTTGCCGGTTACAGGGACTGCCGCTATCAATAATTAACACGCTTCGTAATGCTCTGCCCAGTGCCATGCCGGCTGCAAGCCCGGAGTAACTCCCTCCTGCTATAATTACATCAAAAATTTTACTTTGCATCATAAGGCTATATATAGTGAGTGATGATGGACAGCAAGGCAAGCCTGTCCAAATGCAAACCTGCCTTGCTTATAACGTTTACGTTTTGCAGAAGACCTTAAACCTGCTTGTTCTGATTTTGTGGCGAGATCATGCGAATGATCAGGTCTACAAATGGAACGCCTACGAAAACGATCCATGGAACTAACGAAACGGTTAATAAAAGTGTCCGCTGGTATAGCGGTAACACCGATAGCGGTTCGCCAAGCCAATACAGGAATAAGGTAATAGACGGATATATAACTACCCATATCTTTAAAGATGCCAGTAACTTTGCTTTCGTTTTCATTCAGATTAATATTTATTGAACAATCATTTTTTATATCACAAAATTACGTTATGCGATACCAGGCCGTATAGGACAAAAATGAAGTTCAACAGGACTTATCTGAAATTAGCACGAAATGCTTCCGGTGAATGGCCCGTATGCTTTTTGAAGAACCTGATAAAATACGAAACATCTTCGTATCCCAATTGATAGGCTATTTGTGTAACCTGATTGGAAGTTGCAAGCAGGTATCGTTTCGATTCGAGTATGATATACTCATTGATAAGTTCGGAACATGTTTTACCCAGCGCTTCCTTCGTGATTGCGTTCAACTGGTAAGAAGAAAGATTCAGCATATCTGCGTATTGTGAAACCTGTTTGAAGGTATATATATGCTTCTCTAAAAGCGATGTAAATTCCTGAAGGCGTTGCTGTGCATAGAAATCAGTATTCCCAGGAGAACTATGGGCATTCTGGCGAACCAATTCAATGAATAGAATACCGAGATTTGCCTTAATGACTTCTGCATAGCCTTCCGGTTGGTTGGTATACTCATCCAGAATATATTCCAGTATAGACAATATCTTTTTTATCCGGCTGGCATCAAGCTGATATACATTGGTATTACCCGCTTTACGCAATGACTGACCGGAGGCTTCATCATGCGGGTGATAGAAATCATTATTGAACGCCATCAGGTATCCCGTACTTGCTGCTTTCAACGTAAGCTGGTGCACCTGTCCGGGGCGGATGAAGAACACCGTGTTGTCAGAGATTTTGTGCGCTGTAAAATCGATCGCATGACTGCCCGCGCCTTTCTTCAACGCCAGCACATAAAAGAAATCATGACGGTGCAATTCCTGCGTCATGTCTTTGCCTTTCAGTAAATCACGAACATCACGGATGTTGAAGCTTGCAGCATGACCTTTTTTCTTCGAAACTGTATGAATATGCCGTACCGGAATATTTTTCATTGCACCTTGATTCGCTGACGAATGCGCAACCTATAAAAAAGGTATTAAGTTCAAAAGTCAACGACCAACATCTTCATGCTTTATACTTCAACATCCCTAATATGCTAAACCGATTTTATTCGTCTCATATTACTGCCGGACAGTATACACAGGATCGCTACCGTTATGATCAGCGGCAATAACATCGCTAACCAGTTCACGCTTTTTCTTTCGGTTATATACTCCGGAGTAAAGCGCTTCCAGTCTTCATCTTTTACCACGGCATTGTCAAATATTTTCGGATAGAAGTGAAGTCTCATTCGCTCATGAAAAGTCTGGGTACTGTCCAGAAGTTGCACGTAGTCACTGAGACTGGTCCTTGCAACATCATTAAAAAGCAACTGTGTGTGCATAGTCGGCATTACCATCGCGATGGAACGACTCACCTGTTCACGCTGCATAATTTTATCACGCATCGCCCGGCTGTGTTGCAATGATTCATCATCGCCCATCTGTTGCATGGCATAATACCAGAGCCAGCTAAAGGTTTGCTCAGGCACACCATACGTTTTGAACTGCGGATAGTGTGCATAGAATTTTTCCATTGTATCGCCTTTATCCTTGTCCCATTTTTCATGGTAGCCATCCCGTTGTTCAACCATGGTCGCCAGGGATTCCGGCACCGGGTATAAATTGGCAACAAAATTATTAACAGCGGCCGGAAGCAAAATTGTAAAAACCACCCATGCAGACAGCAACGTGAGAACGTTGAAGCTTGAACTGCGTTTGAAGGTTATCACCCAAAAACAAAATGCAAACCAGAATGCCAGGTATAGCACACTTGCAATCGCAAATGCGAGCAAGGCCTCATTCACCGGAAGCGACAAACCCAGTATAGCAATCAGAAACAAAACCGCCAGCAAAATATATAGTGCAATCGTCCGGACGGATACTTTACGAAGCAAATAAGTCTGCGCTGATTTAGCCTGCACCGCTATCAATCGCCAGGTGCCAGCTTCCTGTTCTTCGGAAAGCAGGTTGAATGTAAATGCAATGATGAGCAGTGGAAAGAGGTATAGGATCACAAATCCCAAGTCCAGATTACCAGACTGCAGATTGGACGGGTTGTTCAGATCTGTATCGTACCGCTGTCCTTCGAGCGTGCGAATGGTAACACTTTGTATACTGGGATTAACATCGCGTTGTCCAATTGACAATGCTGCGATTTTATCGGGTTGGCTGATCAGTGAAAAGCGCAGGTAATATAGCAACAACCCCATCTCGTCATGTGCCGCTACATTTCGTTCGATGTGCTCGCGTTGATGTGCTGTTACCTGTCGAATGATATTCTCCTGCCGGGACAAAAATTGTTGCCCGATCAATATGCTGATGATCCCCATGATCAGGGTCAGAATAAACGAAAGTATAACTGCCTTCGATCGGAGAAATTGCTTTATAAAGAGAGCGTACATAGTTAAATGGCTTTTGCTTTTTTGGAAAGACGTATGATCAGTGCTATAGACAATACTGTCCAGAACACCAGCGACAGCATTGAACTGAGTTCATTACCGAGCGCTGTATCGATAGACAAATGCTGCGGCCTGAAATCCGGAATCTCTTTCCAGTGTTCATGACTGATGGTATAGGGCTTATCATTCGGTCCTAACTTTTCATTGCTGATAAATTTCATTTGCAGTTCATTCATCGTTTGTGCCAGCTGGTAGCGATAACGCTCCGCCTCTTGCTGAAAGGCTACATACGATTCGAAGTCAGTTCCCGACAGCGCCATGGAAATATTCCGTACCGCTGCATACGGATTTATCCAAGCCGTAATCTTATTGATACTATTTTGCTTTTTATAGGTATATACCAGTTCCTCCAAATGTCGTTGGTATATTTCCGCGCTGATCCGCTCACCCTCGCGCATTACAAATCCGCTGTAGTTAAAAGGCAGCTGCTGAACGGAATCCACTTTATATACCTGCAAAACAGAATCACGCAGGTTTTTATAATGCGGATCATCCGGGTTGTGACTATCCCCTTCTTTCAAAACGTCAAGCTCGACCGCTGTATCAAATTCAATTTTGGAGAGTGATGGATAAAAGTAATTACCCAGTGCCTGTGTAGTTTTCGGTAACAACACGATCATGAACAACCACACAGCCAGCAGTGTCATGAGTGCATTTTTGGATGACGTGCTAACCGTAGAGATCAACACGGTGATAAAACAAAGCACCAGCGTAAAAACGAGATATGCGATAACGATACCTGCATAACGCAATAGTGAGTCCGTTGTAAAGGAAGTCTGGTCGGTCAGAAGCAGCAAAAACAACGTAATAACAATAACCGGCACAACCATAAACATTGCCAGTGAAAATATACCCATCGATTTACCAACCAGTATATCTTTCCAGGCAACACCCTGTGTTAGCATTACTTTCAGCGTACCATTCTCGCGCTCGGCAGAAATTGAAGCAAACCCCAGGAAAAATACAATGAGCGGAAGAACCACCTGCAACAACATCGCCATACTTATCTCTCCGAATCGCAATAAACCGGTAGAGAAACTTGCTTCCGAAAAGTTGACCGAATTTTGCCGGTGTGCTTCCAGGTATACCGCGTTGCCCGTGAAGCTTTCCAGCCCGAAGTCAAACATGCTCAGCGGGTGTTTTAACCGAAACGCAAAGGAGCCGAAGTGCGCCATACGGTGTGGATGTTTATCCGGATTATTCTCCCAACTCTCTCTTGCCTCTTGCTGGTAATGCTGGCGTGTCGCGTTCTGCGAGGTATATATCTTCCAACCGCTATAGGCAGCAAAGCCGATCATTACCATCATCACGATCATAATCGCATAGAGTGCGCCAGACCGGAAAGCATTCTTGCAGAATTGCCTCGCGATCAGAAATGAAACAGTCGTCTTCATCGTGCTAAAATTTATAGGTTGCGGTTAGCATGAAATTACGCGGTGCTCCCGGGAACAACCGCAGGTAATTCTGCGCTCCAATCCAGTACGTTGTATCAAAAATATTATTGACATTAAGCGCCAGCTGCATATTTGCTTTTGACGGAGTATAGTACAACGCCATATCAACCAGTGTATAGCCCGGCACTTCGAAGGCACGCGTAAACCACGGCACCTTACTACCGCTATATTGAACCCCCAGGCCTATACCAATATCTTTCAGCAAAGACGCATCGGAAAAATTATAGCGGGTCCAGAGGTTGGCGCTGTTTACAGGGGTATTCTCTTTGCGTTTGCCGTCAAGCGATGCATCGCTGTCCTCCACAATGCGGGCATCGATATAGCTATAGGAAGCATTCACCTGCCAGTTTGGTGTTATATAGCCCGCCAACTCCCACTCTATTCCGCGGCTGCGGTCGGCACCACGCTGAACCAGCGAGTCCGGGTAAGCCGGCAGGTTCGCATTCATCAGAATGTTCTTCTGATTGATTTCGTATAGGGCTAACGTTAGGCTGATCCGATCTTCGAAGAATTGTCCTTTGGCACCCAGCTCTTTTAAATCGCTGATGAGTGGTTTAAAACGGGCAGCCGAATTAGCCGACCAGAAGAATGCGCCTGTACTTGGCATCAGCGAAACGGTATTGGACTGTGGCTGATAGCCCTTCAGGTAGGTAGTGTATACATTGATCTGCTTCGTAACTTCATACGTAAGACCGACCCGTGGTATCAACGCAGTATTGTCAAAAGAAGCCTCGCCCAGAGCCTTGTAGTTGGTGATATCTTCAAACCATTCGTTTCGCAGACTCAGCAATGCAGCGAGCTTGCCCAGTTTAACCTGCTCCTGTATATAGATAGCATTTGTTGTTGTGAGTGCTGAAGGTATTGCTACACGCGCGTTCAAGATATAGTCTTCCACATTCCGAATGGTATAGGAAGGATTGTTCAGATCAAAGTGATTTACATTGGGCTTCGGAAGTGTCTTGCCGTCCACAACGACCGTCTGGTAGTTATCGGCATTGGCCAATACAAATGTGTTGGTTACTGTTCCGTCTTTCAACAAATAACCTCTCGCAGAATTCTGTCCTCCGCCCTTCGTTTTATTCCAGCGACTCAGATCATATCCTGCCAAAAGTTTATGTTCAAGGCTCCCCGTTTTAAAATCAAAGTTGAAATATGCATTCAGGTTATCAACATTCCAGTATTGTTGACGCTGTACAAATTGCATCGCGGCTAAATTGGTAACGGGTTGATTATTGATGTCTACTGCGAACGCGTTGGTAGTGCGATGTTCCTGTAAATCCTCTGTCCACGTTTGCTTCATGTACGCTACATTTATACTGATGTGATCCGTAAACTTGTGTGCGAGACTGGTGGTGATGATCATCTGCTGTGATTTGAAGAAATCATTCGCAGCACCAAGATTCAAACTGATGGGTGTACTTTTCAAATTGGTAACACCGGCTACAGCACCAAATATAGGCTGACCACGGTCGAGGTTGCCGGTACTGTTGCTATAGATCAATTCAGCATTGATCGCTGTTTTGTTATTGGGAATATAGCTGATGGATGGTGATACCAGTATGGCGTTATTCTTTACGAGGTCGCGATAGGATTTACCTTCCTGGATGCCACCGTTCAATCTATATAGTAATGTCTTCGACTCGTTGAGCGGTCCTGTGAAATCAAGGGTTGCACGCATGGTACTGAAACTGCCTACGCTCATGCTAACCTCTCTGCGCTCGGTTGCCAGCGGCTTCTTTGTTACCATGTTTACACTGCCTCCGGGATCTACACTCGAAAATGTTACGGACGCAGGTCCTTTCAATACTTCGACACGTTCGATGTTAGTCGTGATCGGTTGAAGGAAATAGTACTGGCGTGTACGCATACCGTTGACGATCTGTCCTTCTTCATTCTGACTGATGCCGCGAATGTTATACTGGTTATAAAAACTGGATGGTGTCACGCCACTCACAATTTTTACCGCATCAGCAAGTTGAAAGGCCTGTCGGTCTGCTATCAACTCTTTGGTAACGGTGGAGAGTGATTGTGGCAGGTCTTTATTCTTAATAGCGGTTTTGGTTGCTGAGAAAGAATACTCACTGTTATAGTCACGGTCTAATCGCCCGACTACTTCTACAGTTTGTAATTCCTGCGTATAGGCTGTCAGTACAATAGTCCCCAGATCATAGAGTTTAGTTTCTGAAAACGTATGAGAAGCTATATAGGGATCGAAACCGAGGAACCTGATCTCCACTTCATATATACCAGGTTGCGACAGTTCCAGTGAAAATATACCATGCTGATCGGTGGTCACGCCTTCCCGCTTGTCATCGTGCATAACCGAAATTGCTGCTCCGGCTACAGCATTCTGACCCTGATCGGTTACTCTACCCGTAATGCTGATCTGCGAGAACGTGTAACTATAGATGGTACTAAAAAATATAAGTGCGAGTAATTTATGGTTCATTCGATGGAGTGCTAAATAGTTTCGAGGTAGAGTTGTTGTAATTGATTGGCGTTGATATTTCCGGTTTCCACCTCGTGTACAAGTACGCCTTCTTTCATGATGCCGATGCGCGTGCCTACATTTACTGCATTGAAAATATCATGTGTTGCCATGAATATAGATTTACCTTCGCGTGCAAGTTCCTGGCATATCTCGGTAAACTCGGCAGTCGCTTTGGGATCGAGTCCAGAGGTAGGCTCGTCCATAAAAACAACATCCGCTTTTTTAGAAAGTGCAATGGCAATCCCCACTTTCTGACGCATGCCTTTCGAGTATGTAGCCAGCCGGCTCGCGTGAGCGGTTTGTTGTAAACCTGCTTTGGCAAGAAAAGCGACTAACTCTTTTTCAGTATAGGTAAACCCCGCCAGCCTGCTAAAGAAGTCGAGGTTCTCAATCCCCGACAAGTTTCCATAGAGCTGTACTACTTCCGGTATATAGGCGATCATTTTGTTCGTCTCTATGCCATTCGGCTTAACCGCTACATTGTTGATTAACGCCTGTCCTTCCGATGGTTCTATGAATCCCAGGAAGATGTTAATCGTTGTTGTCTTACCGGCACCGTTCTGACCGAGCAGGCAATACACCTCGCCCTTGCCAACGGAGAGGCTAACATGATTCAGGACTTTCCTGCCGTTGAATTCCTTCGTGAGATTTTTTGCTTGTAGCATTTGTAATGTGTTATATCTTGAGGATGTACTATGTCTTTGTTAAAGAAATATGATATACCTATCGCATCACTAATCATACATGATATATATACTCCGGAGAAAAAGTATACAGATAACGACAATGCCATGCAGCTATACAAACCGATAGCAGCAAAAAGCTTTCGCAGATACCCAATAAAAAATGATGAATAGGAATGATCGTAGCTGCAGCGTGTGTGCAGACTATACGAATCGGAATCAGATCAATGCGGGAGGAGCCCTGGAAGAAGAGATGACAGCCCAGTAACTGTCCAGATTTACTTTATGATGACTGAAGTATTCCTGTTTAAGTCTCGCAGTGCGAAGTATGAAAGTATTCAACAATGCCTGGTCCCCATGATACGCCAGATCACACATGTCACACGTATCCGAAGCCACTAAATGCGAATCATGATCGCAGCTCTGGGCATCATCGTGATGGTATAGTAACCGGTGACATGGATCTTTCTCCTGTTCAGGTGAGTGAGTCACAGCCTGTTCGTGATCATGTGCAAAAACATGAAGAATTTGCAGCGATGATGTTACCGCTATATAAAAGACCAACAGCAGCAACGTAAGCATCTGCCAGATGCTGTCTTGTCGTTTCCGAAGCGTTGTCTTTTTAAGCATGAATAATTTTCAAGCCGCCAAGATAAACCGAAGAATCATTAAATGCAACATTATTGCATTTACAAAAACAAAGCAATTGTAACAACGGCCTCAATAAAATATTAAAGGCGCGAATCAAGGATATGATTCGCGCCTTTTTTTGTCAGCATACAGTTAAACTATATGCCGGAGAACTATAGTTCAGATTACTTCCATCCGCCTCCCAATGCCCGGTAAATATTTACAGTGGCATTCATCTGCTGCATCTTCGTTTCTATCAGTTCAAATCTTGACTCCAATGCATCGCGTTGGGTAAGCAGTACTTCCATATAGTCTGCACGTGCTGATTTGAAAAGATTGTTGGAGATTGTAACGGACTGGGTAAGCGCCTGCACCTGCTCGGATTTGAGACTATAGCTTTTCTCAAGATTGCTGATCTTCGATACCTGGTTGGCCACCTCTATATAAGCGTTTAATATAGTACGCTCATAATCGTAAACCGCCTGTATCTGTTTTGCATTCGCATTATAGTACGTTGCCTTGATCGCATTCCGGTTAATCAATGGTGCTGTTAAATCTCCTGCCAGAGAATATAGCAGCGACTCCGGTGTCTTCACGAGGTACGTTGGATCAAACGCTTCGAAACCTATACCTGCTGATATACCCAGTGAAGGATAGAAGTTAGCTTTCGCTGCCTTTACATCAAGCTTGGCTGCTGCCAGTCTCAATTCAGCCTGTTTTATATCCGGGCGGTTCTGTAACAATTGTGATGGTATACCCGCATATATAGTGTTCGGCACGAGACTATCAAAGCC
>DJFR01000002.1:0-16424 GCA_002432545.1 Flammeovirgaceae bacterium UBA5867
TTGTATTGCTACGGATGAGAGTTATCGTGAAGGAAAAGTAGATTGGACAAAAACAATTGCAAACATTCAGAAGCTCAAGTCAACACTTGAAAAGAATATAATCATCACGCAGGGCTTCATCGGTAAAACAGCAGAGGGTTACACCACCACGCTGGGGCGCGAAGGTTCTGATTTTTCTGCCGCCATCTTTGCCTCTTCTTTGCACGCAGAATCTGTCACCATTTGGAAAGATGTACCGGGAGTGATGAACGCTGATCCGAAACGATTGCCCGCTGCTATTGTGTTTGACGAACTTCCATTTCAGGAAGCCGCAGAGATGACGTACTACGGAGCCAACGTAATCCATCCGAAAACTATCAAGCCGTTGGCAAACAAAGGCATTCCTTTACTCGTAAAGAACTTTGAAGATCCTTCTCTGCCAGGCACAAAAATTCATGAATGCAAAGTGGACGACTTACCACCACTGATTGTTTTCAAAGACAACCAATGTCTTATCTCCTGCAAGGTTACAGACTATACATTTGTTACCGAGCAGCACCTCAGTGAAATATTCAATGCGCTTTCTTCGCTTGATCTTCGCGTGAATGTTATGCAGAACTCTGCGATATCATTCTCATTCTGTCTCGACTTCCGTGAAAACAAAGTGCTGTCGCTCATTCACAAACTCCAGGAACATTTCGAAGTATACTATAATACCGGGCTAACCCTCATCACTGTAAAGAACTATGATGAGAAGACCTTCGAGAAATATCGTAAACATCCGAATGTATTGTTAGAACAGTCGTCACGCTCTACACTGCAAGTACTGGTCAGACCTTAGCCGGTGACAAGTAGCGTTCTTCGAGGTGTTTCACAAACTTGTCCATCGAGCGATCGAGTATATCAAACACTTCCTGGAATCCCTGTTCACCACCATAGTATGGATCGGGTACTTCCAGACCCTTTCCCATCGGATCGAAGTCGCGCATCAGCATTACTTTTTGTGTATGGTGATCTACCGTGGCAAGCTTGAGTATATTTCTGTGATTGCTGTGATCCATCGCCAATATATAGTTGAACTGATCGAAGTCATCAATACAAAGTTGTCTTCCAAGATGCTTGATGCTTACACCGTTCTTCAGTGCGTTGGCAATGGTGCGAGTATCAGGCGGATCACCTATGTGATAATTAGAGGTGCCACATGAATCGGCCTCCACCATTGTCTCAAGGGCTGAGCCTTTTATTTTATGTTTGAAAACTGCCTCTGCCAGGGGCGACCGGCAGATATTACCAAGGCACACAAATAATATTTTTACGCGTTCCATAATTTTTTTACATGGCCAAAATCTGCCACAATTTTGCTTAAAAAGGGGTTAAACTAAACGTAAACCGCTGTTTTACAGAGTCTAAACTTATTCTCAAAAAATACTTTGCAAAAATAATTGAGATAAAGGGTTACAAAAGCACTTAAAATCTTATTTATGTACGCATAGCACACTTTTTTAAGTACTGCCTTTTGGTTTGAAAGGCCTCCTTGCAAAAGGGGGCTTTTCTCTTTTACAGGGTTTGCTTCAATCGTTCCGTGGCGTTTTTTACATTTATAAAAAATAGCAGCCCATGGAATTCATCAAAGTAAACGAGCAGCATGAACCCGCTATAGCGCTCATCCAGTTATACCGTCCGAAAGAATTAAATGCATTGAGTCCACAACTTATGCTGGAGCTGCGCGATGCGTTACAACAGCTGGACCGTAACGATGCCGTGCGTGTTATAATCATTACCGGAAATGAACAAGCCTTTGCTGCCGGAGCCGATATAAAACAAATGGCAGATAAGAGTGCGATTGATATGTTGCTGATTGATCAGTTCAGCACGTGGGATCAGATTCGTAAAGTAAAGAAGCCAATCATCGCAGCCGTATCCGGTTTTGCTTTGGGCGGAGGTTGTGAGTTGGCGATGATGTGTGATCTGATCATTGCATCGGAGACTGCCAAGTTTGGTCAGCCTGAAATCAAGATTGGTGTTATACCCGGAGCGGGCGGAACACAACGACTTACCAAGGCCGTTGGTAAAGCAAAAGCAATGGAGCTTGTACTCACCGGAAGATTTATAGCATCAGAGGAAGCACTGTCTTACGGTCTCGTTAATAAAGTAGTGCCNNCTGTCGCCTATAGCCGTGCAACTTGGCAAAGAAGCCGTGAACCGTTCATTCGAAACACACCTGGACGAAGGCTTATCATTCGAACGCAAGAATTTCTATCTCACGTTTGCTTCCGAAGATCAGAAAGAAGGCATGAAGGCTTTTGTGGAAAGACGTAAAGCAGACTTCAAAGGGAAGTAAAGATCGATCAAGTGTATAGCACTATATATACTTCATCGGATCACATCTTTCAGAACTTCTTTTGTTTTACCTCGTGGCACAAACCGATGCACGATGTTTAAACGCAGGTTGCCTGTATTAAAGTCAATACGTCTCTCCGAGCCGGAGGCAATACCTATATTTTTATTCACAAAGACAAAACTGACGGCCCATTTTTCAGAGTTATAGCCTGCAAAGAAACTTAGTGATGAATTAGGACTGAATGATGATGAGCGTGTATTCACTCCGTTGCTTGTCATGGTATTGGTTCCGTAGTCCAGGCTTACCGTTGCCTGCCCCGTTAAAAAGAAATGCTTTTTAATAACCCATGTATATACGTAACCTACATTCGGCCCCATCTCCACAAAATTTACCTGGTCAAGATTAGTCTCTTCGGTTTGTCCGCTTAACGTTGATGGTACCATAGCGCTATCGGCTTTGGTGCGACCGAGAAAAAACTCCAGGCCTACTAACAGGGAACCAGCAGATTTCTTTTGCCATTCGCTTTGCAGAAACGATGCGCGGTATGAAAACTTTTCATGATTGAAAAGATATTGTCCCGAGGCTCCAAGAAAACGAACCTTGATGTCGGGCCGCAGATAGTACCCGTTTACACGCGGTGTGAGTTCGCCCTTGTCAAGATAAAACCCGTTGTAAAACTGACCGAAGGCATCCACGATAATCTTTCGTCCGTAGAGGTGCGTTTGAAGATCAAGGTATCGTGTTTTACCTTTTTCTTCATCGCGATTTAAAAAGCCAAAGCCGTACGCCAGATTTAATGTAGCCCATTTGTAAGTAGCGCCTACCCCCATGTTCAACGTTGTATTGGGACGATAGCGAATGTTGATGCTCTCGTTATCATGCCGGTATTGATACGAAGTATACTTCTGCGAAAAGTAAAAGCGCCCGGTGATAATCTTATCGTAAGAAGTATAGTATGCATTGTTTGTTTGTGCCACCCCGGCAAGAGTCTGCAGTATAAACAACGCTATTATCAGTAAACGAATCACGATGATGCATCAGCTAAAAAAGCGATACCACGTCTGCTATATGATCAATAAAAAATAGAATGGCCATAAAAACAAAAGCAACGGCACTAAACCGTTGCTTTTATTCTACAAGTATTAAAATATAGATTAGCGCACGTTGATACCGAAGCCAACGGTAAGCGCATTGTATTTCTGTAAAGTATAATCAGCATGCAACGTGAACACGGCAAGCTTCAATCTGAAGCCAGCCCCGATACGTGGGCCAGAGGCTGAATAATTAAGATCGATCGGATTGATTTCCTGCGCATCATACGTTCCGTTGTTGTTAACGTCCCACTTACCACGCAGGCTTAAGTTAGACTTCGCAATGTTATATCCCAATCCACCGTATACAGTAAGTACAGATACCTTCTTCGAAATAACTGCCTGTATTGTGGTTGCATTCATTACCATCTCTCCTTTCGGGTTTTCGGTCTGAATGTCATCCGGAGTATATTTATAGTCTAACGATAGTCTTGTATAACCAACGAATGCTGAAAGGTCAAAAGGCAACAGTTTAAGGCCGGGAATGTATTGCTTAACATCGTGCATCACACCAAGTCCGAATAACCTGAACTGAGAGTCATCATCCAAATCAATAGATGGAGTAAATCGAACTTTAAGATCTGTTCCTTTTGGCAAACCTATACCTAACGTAACCATGGGCACCGGCATCCAGTTTTTACCGATCTCACCTTTCAGATCAAGTCCTCCGGGTCCTTCAAATGTTTCTCCGCTTTGATTTTCACGAAAGATCGGAGATCTGTCCGGACCAAAAACAGTAGGAGCATTAGGCGAATCCTGTGAAGAAGGATCAAGCGACACATGCTGCAGATTCAACGCTGCAACATTGTAAAACAATTCGCTATTTGGAATGGACATGGCACTGGCCGTTACCGTTAAGTCAATACCAATAAGCTTGTGGGTTTTGGCTGTATTATACCACCCGGAATTTAATCCAAGCGTAACGCTTTTCATAAAGGGTGAGATATAACTTCCTATTAATTTCTCGCCATCATCAACGCTTTCTCTCAACAATTCGTCAATATCATCCTGTGCGAAAGATGGTATTGAAGCTGCAAAAAATAATCCGAATACAACTGCTGTTCTTTGGAGTAGGTTCATAGTTTTTTAATTAAACGCTAATTCATCCCAAAATATAAGCTTTGGTAATCTTTCTTTCGGGAAAGATGTGCAAATTATCACACGACTTGGATTCAGGTTGTATTTTTACGCACAATGGAGGTTCTGTATAGTGTTTTTATAGGATTGTTCGGGTTTATATTACGACTCGCAAGTCCTTTTAATCCAAAAGCAAAAGCATTTGTCTCAGGCCGTAAGAAGCTGTTCAGCCGGCTATCAGCCAGCATCACTGATTCATCTCCGTTAGTATGGGTGCATTGTGCATCGCTGGGAGAATTTGAACAGGGACGACCTGTGATTGAAGCTTTAAAAAATGAATTCCCGCACATCAACGTGCTGCTTACATTCTTCTCTCCTTCCGGCTATGAAGTGCGCAAGAATTATGACAAGGCAGATTATATTTATTACCTTCCACTAGACACCAAACACAACGCTCGCAAATTCATCAGCATCACTAAACCAGTGCTTGCTATTTTTGTGAAGTACGAGTTCTGGTATCACTATGCAAAAGAACTTCATGCGCATAATATTCCGCTGATATCCGTGTCCACTATATTCCGTAAAGACCAATTGTTCTTTCAATCGTATGGTGGTTTTTATCGGAAGATCCTGAAGAACTTCTCTTTCTTCTTTGTTCAGAATGATGAGTCCAAACAACTTCTTCAATCTATCCAGATAACCAATAGCCAGCGCGTTGGCGACACTCGTTTTGACCGTGTACACCAGATCGTAAAACAAAGTGGTGAAATTGAAATTGCAAAACTCTTCAAGAACGATCAGCGCACCATGGTGGTAGGAAGCTGCTGGCCGGAAGATATGGAAGTGCTCGCTCCATTTATCAATGAGAACAAACTGAAATTCATCATTGCACCACATGAAATTTCAGAACCCTTTATAGCCTCGCTTGAAAAAGCGCTCATGGTAAAATCGATCCGCTATACGGAAGCTTCAAAACGTCAAAACCTGGACGAATACCAGGTGCTGATCATTGATAACATAGGCATGCTATCGCGCCTGTATCGCTATGGCGAATTTGCATATATAGGGGGTGCGTTCGGAAAAGGTCTTCATAATATTCTGGAAGCGGCCTGCTACGGTGTGCCTATACTTTTCGGAAACCGAAACTTTGAAAAATTCAAGGAAGCACGCGACCTGATAAACCGCGGTGGTGCTTTTGAAGTGAGTGACTATACCGACCTGAAGACAAAATTCGAAATGCTCAACCTCCCCGAAAATTTCCTGCTGGCCTGCGATGTAACGCGACTATACGTAGAAGAAAACCTCGGAGCCACAGAGAAGATTATGCACTATTGCCGGAGAATTGTTAGCCGGTGAACCGTTAGCGGTTGAACCGTTATCCGTTATTAGCTAATCGTTATCCGTGTGGAGGGTAGTTGGTATAGCTATATATATCTATACAGAAACTTTCTCCGTGTAACTTCGTGCCTTCTCTGAGTTCTTCGTGCCATTGGATTTTTATAATTACCCCAACACATTCATTATCTATACACCATCTCAACCACACTCTTCCGAATAACGTGTAACAATTAACGGTTAACGATTAAAAGATAACGATTACCTTTACATAACAATCTCACAAAGAAAATGAAGGGAACTGTCATGCGCTCTACCGGATCATTCTACGATGTGCTCGCAGAAGACGGCAAGAAGTATAACTGTCGCGTGCGCGGAAAGATCCGGCTGGAAGGTATAAAGGAAACAAACCCGGTAGCCGTTGGCGATCACGTTATCATGGACCTTGAACATGATATAGGTTCGATCACAGAAATTCTGCCACGCACCAATCACATTCTACGCAAGTCGGTGAAGAAGACAGGACACTCGCATGTACTGGCAGCCAATATAGACCAGGCTTTACTGGTGGTTACGCTTGCACTACCGCGAACATCACTCGGCTTTATCGATCGCTTCCTGGTGAGTGCTGAAGCCTATCGCATTCCACAAGTGATTGTTTTCAACAAACGTGATCTACTAAGTGAAGAAGATGTAAATCTATTAAACGAATACATGAAGCTGTATGAAAGTATAGGCACTACGTGTTTCTCCATATCGGCACAACAGGATGAGCCGGAAGCTATACGACAGATTCTTCAGAATAAAGCTACGCTGATTGCAGGACACTCGGGTGTGGGTAAATCTACATTATTGAATGCCATCGCTCCTTCCATTGGCCAGGCCGTTGGCGATATATCTTCCTTCTCGCAAAAGGGTACGCACACCACAACCTTTGCCGAGATGTTTGCGCTTAACGACAATACATTTGTGATTGACACTCCCGGTGTAAAAGAATGGGGATTGGTAGAAATGAGTGAACAAGAGTTATCAGACTATTTTCCCGAGATGCGCGACTTGCGACTTGACTGTAAATATGGTTCACGCTGCATTCATATAAACGAACCTAAATGTGCTATTCTGGATGCCGTACAAAATCAAACCATCGCACTGAGTCGCTATCAAAGTTATTATAGCATGGTGATGGATGAGGATAACAGAAAGTAAAAAGTTATGGAGTATTCAGTAAAAGGACAGCGTTTCAGCTACGATGCACAAGGTGAAAAAATATGGGGAACTGACTCCGTTCTGTTAAATGATAGTATAGATCTTACAGCCGATAAGCACTGGCACGAAACAGGCTACACCATTGAAAAGCTCTTTGATGATGAGCTCTACAATACGTTTACGAAAAATGTATACACGCTTTTAATCAATTGCTGGCGTGAAGCCGGATTACCGGTTACGGATCAGTTCTTGCTCCAGGAGTATCACAAGGTTGCAACCGATTTTGAGACCCATTTACGAGCCGTTGAAAAAACAAAACTATTATCCGTAAATGATTTTCCTATATCCATTCACTTGCTTGAAGAACGTATCTCTGCTATTTGCAAAACACCACTTATCGCAAAAAATCCGTTCGACCAGCAGGCTATATTTCACTTTCGTGTGATACGCCCCGGTAAAACAGATAACAATCCGCTTCACCGCGATGTATGGCTGGAGGATTATGACAACTGCATAAACCTATATATACCCATAGCCGGCAGCAATGAGCTAACATCGTTAATGATAATTCCGGGTAGTCACTTGTGGCCTGAATCAAAAATAGAACGCACAGCTGTTGGCGCGCTGATCAATGGTGTAAAGTTTAATGTACCCGCGGTAACGTCTATCAAAGACGACTTTACAGTAGTACGTCCTTCACCCGGGCCAAATGAAGTTTTAGTATTCTCGCCTTATCTTATTCATGGCGGTGCTATCAATTCGTCTCCGGATCAAACCAGGATCTCTATCGAGATACGCCTATGGAAAAAATGATTTCACTTAAAACGTATTATGTTATATAGATTACGGACGGGTGTTAATGGCAGCTTCAGGGCGAGCATGAGCGCTAAAAATCTGTCACGTAACGATAGCGTTTTAAGTTCTTTTAGCAACGAAAGAAATAACTTCCCTTCATAAAAATTTTCAGACAGTACCGATTGTCTCAGTTCATAGCGCGCGCGACTGGCCAGTGCGTTCGTTTCGCTTTGTGTACGCACTAATTTTTGTGCTTTACGACACACGAGGTATGTTGAGTGCAACTGTTTATCACCTACCCTATACCAGCCTGTTGACATCGACCGAGCACTTTTTCGCACAACGGTTAATTTACTGTCCTGGTAATTATATTTATACTTTCGGGACGAACGCACCCAGAAATCAAAATCTTCATACGCTAACTGTTCATCGTAACCTTTTAATTCATCCAACACATTCTTCCGAATCATCATAGTAGGAGATGATATGAAATAGGTCGTTAGTATATCTTTGAAAACATCGCCACGCGGAATCGTATACACCAACCGTTTCCGTAGCAGTTCTTCAAAATGATTATACAGAAATTTACCATCCTCATTTATATACATAGCATCCGAGAAGACAACACCATACGATTCATCCAACGATAAAAAAAATTCTACCTGGCGCTGAATCCGGTCCGGCACTATATAGTCATCGGTAGCCAAATCAATTATATACTCTCCTTTGGCAAGCAATAAGCCCTGATTAAATGCACGGCAGTTACCTGTATTTTGACCTAATGGTAGGAACTGGATATCGGTTCGTCCGCTTCGTGTAATTACATCGCGGATTACAGCAACACTATCGTCCGTGCTGGCATCATCCACAACAATAATCTGAATATTTTTATAGGTCTGGTTAAGTACCGATTGAATGGCCTCCTCTACAAAACGTGCATGGTTGTAACAAAGACAAATGACTGAGACAAGTGGCGTTTGCATCACGAAAGCTTTTTCTGAAACGTTAGCTTTTGGGTAGACTGCGCGCCCAACCTTACCTTGAAATCGAGAAGCGAAAAATTAGGTTCGTTGCCACTGGCGGATGTACCCAGATCCAGGTATGTTAATCCGTGCATCTGGCAATAGGTATATAACGCATCCATCAACATTACTACCGGACTGAGTTTATTAAACCGCTTATCGTGTGCCCCGTAAAAGTTATAGAGTACATGCTGCGTTACGACTATATTTATAGATGCAGCCACCAATACATCATGCTGGTATATAGCAAACAGGACAAACCGATCCGGAAATGCATCTGCAATTCGCATCAACTCTTCCAATGACAGCGAAAGCCTGCGTGATTGAAGCTCCCGGCATTGCGCTATAAACTGATATACTTCTTTTAATTGATCAAGCGATACCTGTCTGGGAACAAGATCTTTCTTTAACGCCATGTGATACTTTCTGCGTTCCCATTGTTCCAGTTTATCAAGATATACTTTTTCGTCAACCGGAATCATTGAACCGATTTCGGCACAACTTACCTGGTAATTCAGATTAAACAACAATACCTGCAATACCGCCATCCGCCCGGAGAAATATAGCTCGGGTGGATTTTTTATAGTAACCTGCTTTACTCCCTTCAGTCGCAATTGTTCTTCAACAAAGACTAGAAACTTAAAAAGCACCTGCACGGGTAATTGATCCGAAAACAAAACCGATCCGAACGGACTCTGCAAAGGACTCTTCGCTTCCTCACCGGCAATATGGAAATGTATACGAGCGTGGGTCGTCCTTGTTTGCTGGTGAAGTATATAATACGTATACCAATTAGCATCATCTTGTAAAAAAAGATGACGTGTATTATGAAAGATTGTTGAATTAAAATCCTCGTTATACTCCGCAGCCGGTGTCCCCTCAAAAAATAAATACGCTTCTTCCAATATCAATACGGGATTCCGAGTTTCTTATATACAAAATGCATCAGCCACGCAGGGCCTATCAGCAGGAACTGAACATCTTTAAAAAAAGATGGCTTCTTTCCTTCCACCTTGTGTCCGTAAAACTGACCTACCCATGCCAATACGAATATACCTATACATACTGCCCACAATGGCGCTATATTTAAACGAACAATAAGATTTGTTACGGCCAGGCATAGCACGCCAAAAAGCATCATACCTATACTAAGGGGTATAGACAGTGTGACATAGTAAATTGTAACGAGCACCAGCACTACCGTTGCCCAGTTGGCATATACATTTCCTTCGCCCAGCACCGATTGTACGGCCTGTGAAGGAATAGACGCGATCAATCCTACAATACTGAAGAATATCAGCGGCACGCAGATCCAGTGAATAGATTTATTAGTTTCGTTCTGATGGCTCTCGCCATACTCCAATAGCAGCTGGTCAATCCTTCGCATACACGTCAGGTTTAGTATAAGTAATTTAGTGTATTCCTGTTGAATCTTCAAACGATTCCTGCTTATGCCGAAAGTCTTGTTTTAACTTTCTGCCAGTCTTTTATCTGCCAGTATACTTTTCCGGTAGTGAGATGATTTCCCTGTTCATCGTGGATCTTTACTTCGCAAACAATCACAACAGCATCCTGTGTTTTTAACGGATCATATATCTGTTGTTGCAACCAATCTTCAGAGATTGTAAAGGTTGCTGAGGCATCCATCTTTCCCTGGTAATGATAGTCCATCTCCAGGCGCTGCATGATGAGGCGATACTTTTTGGCGTCCAGTTTACTGACCAGCAGAAAACCTGTAGTAAATTCAGATATAGTTGCCAGTGCGCAGGCATGCAACCCGCGAATGTGGTTAAAATTCTTTCTCCGATAGGGAATAAGTGTTCTCAAATGATGATCACCAATTTCCAATATTCGGAAACCGTGCGGCTTATTGAAGGGAATCATCCGGTTAAGCGACCAGTTGAGTATCGCCAGGTAAAAGGAAGAAGTCTTTGCTTTTTGTAAAATACGATTCTGATCGAGCATATCTGGCGTTGATTTACGTTAATTTATCGGCTTTCGAAAGCATATGGGAACTCCTTTCCCCAATTGGCACGATATTCGGATATACCTGTGCATATTCTAACAGAGGCTATGGCCTCACTACTGAAATGAAAACTAAATTTAACCTCGTTGACCTCGTATTGGTAATGCCTGCGGCTGCAGCCTTGTTGTATGGTATATTTTCGTTTGCGCTCTAAACTATATATCCTCAAACTATATCTGCTTTTATCGCTGTTGTAAAGTTTCTGATCCGGTCTTCCCGACTTCCTAAACTCTGCAACACGCGAAGCTATACCTTCTCTGTAGAAAGTTTACTGCGCCAGTAGCCGTAGCTAAAGTATATTACGAGGCCGAAGGCCATCCATCCGAAAAACACACCCCAGCTGCGGGCCGGTATTTCGATCATCAGGTATAAACAGCAAAGCATACCCAGCACCGGTATAAGCGAAAGTTTTTTAATGAACGATGCAATGGTGATGGCGGTAGCCAGTACTATAAATACGAGGAACAAAATTTCCTGGTGTGATTCGTGGTTGATGTTTGTAGCAGAGTTAATGATGCGCTCGCGGAAACTATAGAGAAACACAATAAACAAAATCGGCACGATCCACTGACTGTTAATATAGGGCAGATTAAATTTCTTGTCTGCTCTTTTCTCTTCGCGAGGCAGCATCAGCACACCTCCGCATACCAATACAAAGGCAAATAATGTTCCTATACTGGTAAGGTCTGTCATCAAAGCGCTTTCAACAAATAACGATGGTATTGCTACAATGAAACCCGTTACGATTGTAGAGAAAGCCGGAGTCTGATACTTCGGGTGAATTTTAGAAAAACGTTTTGGCAACAAACCATCACGGCTCATGCTCATCCAGATACGCGGTTGCCCGATCTGAAACACGAGCAATACACTGGTAGCCGCTATAACAGCACTAACGGAAATAAAGAATCCTACTTTGCTCAGGTTGATCTTTTCAAATACATACGCCAACGGATCGGCTACATTGTTAAACTCCGAGTAGTTTACCATACCGGTAATAACGAGCGTAACGATTACATAAATGATAGTACAGATCACCAGAGAGTATATCATACCGCGCGGAAGATCGCGTTGCGGGTTAGCACATTCTTCGGCTGTGGTGGAGATGGCATCAAAACCTATATATGCAAAGAATACAGCCGACACACCTTTCAATACACCTGTAAAACTGTTGGGAAGAAACGGACTCCAGTTATCGGAATCAATATAAAATATACCGATCACAACAATGATTGCGAGTACCACCAGCTTTAAGCCCACCATGAAGTTTGCACTGCTGCGACTTTCCTTTATACCTACATAGGCCAATACCGTGATGAGTATAATTATAATGGCTGCTGGTAAATTACAGATGAATCGGAACCCTGCTATAACCGGAGCGGTTGTCCAGGCGAGACCCTCCGTACTGGCACCTGTAGCGACTGCTTCTTCGTATGACTTCATCGCAGTAGTCGGGTCGGTTGATAACCACGCAGGTAAATGTAAACCTATACCTTCCAGCAAATTGGCGAAGTAACTGCTCCATGAAATAGATACTACCACATTACCGATAGCATACTCAAGAATGAGTGCCCAGCCAATAACCCAGGCAGCAATTTCACCGAACGTAACGTATGAATATGTATAGGCACTACCGGCTACCGGAACACGCGAAGCAAACTCCGCATAGCACATAGCCGTAAAGCCGCAGGTGATCGCTGTGATGATGAAAAGAAATATAACTCCGGGACCACCATCATAAGCCGCCTGGCCGATGGTTGAAAAGATACCTGCCCCGATTACCGCGGCTATACCAAGAGCGGTAAGGTCGCGTACACCGAGTACTTTTTGAAGCCCACCCGCACCGTGGCTCTCATTACTTTCAACATCTTTCAGGATTTTGGCAAGCGGTTTCTTTCGGAAAAGGGAATCAAGCATTCAGTTTCAGGTTTAAGGTGGGCTCAAAATAAGTAAAAATTAAACAGGTTTTGCACTGAAAATGAGGGAGCCTCTGCTTTGTTTACATGAATACGAATGAAAATTTATACTCGGTCAGAGAGGAGAAGATTTTTTAAATTATCTTAATGGCGTTAAAGGAAGGAAATTTTTTAAACGCTTTCAATTTGGACTTTTTAATGACTCCTCCGAAAGAACATCTGAACAACGCTGCCGAGCATAGCGTAGAGCCCAAGACCAATATCACAGCAGAGGAGCTTAACCTGCTGCCGCTGAAGGCCTTTACGGGTAAAGTGAGCGTCATCACCGATGCCGAAAAGCTCTCCAAAGCGCTGAAGGAGATGGAGAAACATGATGCCGTTGGCTTTGATACCGAAACTCGCCCGAGTTTTAAAAAGGGACAATCATACAACGTAGCCTTGTTACAACTCGCGTTGCCGCATAAAGTTTTTCTCATCAGGTTGCACCATACCGGGGTAACGGATGAACTCGCTGCGTTTTTTGAAAATGAAAATATCATCAAGGCGGGTGTCGCCATCCGTGACGATATAAAAGCACTGCAGAAAAATAAACGCTTTCAACCACAGGCATTTGTTGAACTTGCTACACTGTCCAAAGAAAAAGGACTGCAGGTGGAAAGTGTAAAGAAACTCACCGGCTTGTTACTGGGCTTCCGTATTTCCAAGAGTGCACAGACTTCCAACTGGGAAGCTCCTACCCTCACTGAAAAACAACTGGAGTATGCTGCTACAGATGCATGGGTATGCCTGGAGATCTATAAAAAACTGATCGCTGCACAACCGGTTACAGTACTATAACTGATATAGTATATCTTTCGCAAGCTGTTGTGTAACAAAACAGACGAGGATCAAGTTTAAAGACGTTCAAGGTTATTCCGACAGCAAAAAACGATGACTCCCTCTGCTAAAATTCTGAAGAAAGAAATTCTTTCTGCCAACTGGTATAAGCTTTACAAATACACCTTTACGTTTACCGACCGGCACGGCCAGGAGTCAACGCAAAGTCGTGAAGCGTACGATCGAGGCAATGGCGCTACCATCCTCCTCTATAATAAAGAACAACGCACAGTAATTCTTACCCGCCAGTTTCGTTTGCCAACTTTTGTAAACGGCAATGAGCATGACAACGGTATGCTGGTAGAAGCCTGTGCCGGACTGCTGGACCTCGACAATCCGGAAGACTGCATTCGCAGGGAGACAGAAGAAGAAACCGGCTATCGCATTTCGCACGTTCAAAAGATATTCGAAGTATATATGTCGCCAGGATCTGTTACAGAGATCTTGTACTTTTTTGTTGGCGAGTACTCGCATGAACAGAAAGTAAATGAAGGCGGTGGCGTGGATGAAGACGAAAACATTGAAGTACTTGAACTTGATTTTGACAAGGCCTATAGCATGATCGCGACAGGCGAAATACGCGATGCAAAAACCATTATGCTGCTGCAATACGCCAAACTTCACAATCTTTTATAGCTACCAGCAGAGAGCAGGGTAGTTAATTACCGGTAACTTTTTATTTTACTGAGCATAACCAGACACTATGTTCCGTAAAATAATTCTACTCGTCATTTGCGCTGCAGCCGGTATACCGGGCATCGCTCAAAAACTTCAGCTTGCTGAGCTCACCACCGAATACCAGACAAACCCCATCGGCCTGGATGTTACAACTCCCCGATTCAGTTGGATACTGGTCTCACCTCAGCGCGATATACTTCAAAGTGCGTACGAGTTACGCGTAAGCACCGATGCAAGCTTTAAAAATATAGCCTGGCAAACCGGTAAAGTAACGTCCGCTCAATCAGCATTCATTTCCTATAGCGGCAAACCCTTGCAGGCAAAGCAGCAATACTATTGGCAGGCACGTGCGTGGGATAATAAAGGAAATGCATCAGCATGGAGTAAACCTGCATCGTTCGAAATCGGGTTGCTCGCTGCCGATGACTGGAAAGCTTCATGGATAGAACCAACTATACCGGGCGACAGTTCAGGCGGCCCCGCTCCTATACTTCGCAAGGAATTCGAATTAAAGAAAGCTATAAAATCTGCAAGACTTTACGTTACCTCGCGCGGACTATACGAAACGCACATCAATGGCAAACGCGTAGGTGATCAATACCTCACGCCCGGCTGGACAAGCTATAACAAAAGACTTCAATACCAGACGTATGATGTTACTGCACTGCTAAAGCAAGGTCGCAATGCAACGGGTGCCCTACTGGGCGATGGCTGGTATCGTGGCAACCTGGCATGGGGCGGTCTCAAAAATATATACGGCAAAACACTCGGGTTACTCTATCAGCTCGAAGTAACCTATACCGATGGATCAACAGAACTTGTCACGTCCGATGCACAATGGAAATCTTCCACCGGCCCTATTCGCAGAGCCGGTATATATTATGGTGAAGCATACGATGCGCGCCTCGAAAAGAAAAACTGGACACAACCGGGATTTAGCGATGCTGACTGGCAAGGTGTAAACGTTATACCGGGTGGTAAAGAAAATATAATAGGATCATATGGACCACCAGTACGAAAACACGAAACATTCAAGCCGGTCAAAATTTTCAAAACTCCCAAAGGTCAAACCGTTGTAGACTTTGGACAGAACCTGGTGGGCTGGATTACATTGAAAGTAAAAGGTAATGCCGGTGATAAGGTTACCATACGCCATGCTGAAGTGTTGGACAAAGACAAGAATGTATATCTTGAAAATTTACGTGCTGCCGATGCCGAAATAGTATATACATTAAAAGGTGGCGAAGAAGAAGTATACGAACCGCGCTTCAGTTTTTTTGGTTTCCGGTATGCGTGGGTAGAAGGTTATCCGGGTACACTTGCTGCCGATAAAATTATAGCTACGGCAGTATATTCTGACATGCAGCCTACGGGAAATTTTACTTCCTCGCATCCGTTAATCAACCAGTTGCAGCATAATATTCAATGGGGACAAAAAGGAAACTTTGTAGATGTACCTACCGATTGTCCACAACGCGATGAACGTCTCGGCTGGACAGGCGATGCACAGGTATTCTTTCGCACGGCTGCCTATAACATGAACGTTGCATCGTTCTTCAATAAGTGGTTGAAAGACGTTGAAGCCGATCAGCGTAAAGATGGAGCTGTACCTTTTGTTATACCGAATGTACTGGGCGATAGCGCGGCAGCCTCTACAGGCTGGGCTGATGTAGCCGTAATTATACCCTGGAATTTATACCAGGCCTATGGCGACCAGCAAATTTTAGAACAGCAGTATGAAAGCATGAAAGGCTGGGTCGGCTTCATGGAACGCAGAAGTAAAAATGATCTCTGGAACCGCGGCTTCCATTTTGGTGACTGGCTTTTCTACAGACCGTTTGATGACAATGACGGACGCTCTGCCGTAACCGATAAATACCTGATATCGCAATGCTTCTGGGCGTATTCAACACAACTGATGTTAAATACAGCGCAAGTATTAAACAAACCAGCCGATGTACAACACTATACTACTCAGTTAAAAAAAATCAAAGATGCTTTTCTCAAAGAATATGTAACACCTTCGGGTCGATTGGTGTCGAGCACACAAACAGCCTATACATTAGCTCTGCACTTTGACATGCT
>DJFR01000002.1:16437-19102 GCA_002432545.1 Flammeovirgaceae bacterium UBA5867
GGCAACCACCTCACTACCGGTTTCCTAGGCACTCCGTATCTATGCCATGTACTTACACGCTTCGGATATACCGATGTAGCGTATGATCTGTTGTTGCAGGAAGAATATCCGTCATGGCTATACCCGGTAAAGATGGGCGCCACTACTATATGGGAACGCTGGGATGGTATGAAGCCCGACAGTACATTTCAGACACCCGGCATGAACTCTTTCAATCACTACGCCTATGGCGCTATAGGCGACTGGATGTACCGCACAGTAGCCGGCTTACAGGAAGCATCGCCCGGCTATAAGAACATAACCATTGCACCGCAGCCCGGAGGAAAATTAACACGTGCTTCCGCAGAACTCAAGACTATATATGGTCCTGCCAAATCTTCATGGAAAACAGAGAATGGCATTTTCAAGCTGGACATAGTGATCCCCGCTAACACAACCGCCACCATAACACTCCCTCAGGCAGCCGGCAAGAAAGTTACCGAGCAGGCTAAAGATATAGCACAACAGAAATTAAAAACTGAAACCCGGAATAAAGATCTCGCATTGACACTCGGCTCAGGCACCTATCATTTCGAATATCCGTTATAGAATGATATATAGTATAATAAAAAAAATAGCCACTCGTTTGAGTGGCTATTTTCATTTATGCTGTTTCAATCTATTAATCAGTAGATAAGCGGTTTTACCACTACATCAAACTCACCGCTAATGGTGGCGTTTTTGCCAGTGCTGTTCTCATCGCCTTCCAGTACATATTTTCCTTTTGTTCTGCCAGAGGCACTCTCGAAGGTAAAATCAGATATAGTCAGTTCATTACCAGACGAGCTGGTATAGAAATCAAGAATCTTACCATTGAAATCTTTATCACGGTATTGCAAGTTCACATATGCATCCGGTGACGTATCGGCAGCATTATCCAGCTCAAAAGCAAGTGAAAAATATCCACCGGTTCTCAGATCCTGTCTCACAACATTTATTTCAATGGAACCGTCATCCTCCGTTTCGTAATACGAAATAGCATCCACACCGTATAGTCCGGGCTGATACTGCGAATAGCTGAATGATTCGTTAATAGCAACACTTCCTTCTGAAGTTGTGCCGGTAATCGTGCCTTTGATCACACCCTGCTGCAGATACTCCAATGCAGGAACATCGTCATCATCGCATTGTGCAAACATCAACGTTGCAACAGCAAGTCCGAATATTCTAAATATACTTTTCATATTCATACGTTACTGTATTGTTTGCTTTACAACTACATCGAAAGATCCGGTTACGGTAGAATTGTTGTCGGTGCTGTTATCATTACCGGATATACTGAAGTCACCTTTTACACGGCCGGAAGCCGAATCAAACGAAAAATTTGTAATAGAAGACTCATTATCAGAATCCGAATAAGAATCGCCTTCTGTCGAAAAGTATAAGATTTTATCACTCTCTTCAATATACACTACATTAATCTCATACTCGGGAGAAGTATCGCTGGCGTTATCCAGATAGATATTCATTTGCACGCCACCACCGGTCTTCACGTCCTGGCGAATGATCTGCATTTCGATAGAACCGTCATCATCGAGATCATAGGAAGATGAATATGGCCCCGTATAATAACTCGGATTATACCTTGAATAACTGAACTGTTCATTAATAGCTGTTGCATCATCAGACGCGGTACCCGTGATTGTACCTTTAATCACGCCCTGCTCTTCGTATTCAATAGCAGGAATATCATCGTCATTACAGCTGGAAAAAATGGAGAGGGCACAGATTGCCCCTAACAATAGTAAATTGTTTTTCTTCATAGGGTTCTTTTTTGTTTAACAGTAAAAATAATTAAAAGTTATCAGTCTTATGAATCCAGGTTCACCGACTCTGTTCTTTTGTTCACCTACACGCACCCTCAACACACCTAAAGCCGGTAACCACCGGGCAATCCTGTACCGTATATTCGAATAAAAATTTCATACCATGGAAACCACAGAATATACAATGGAAAACAGAGACGCGAGACGTCAACGTAAACAGACAGGCCGCATTTTAGGAGGCATTGTTATCATTGCTGTAGGCGCTGTACTTTTTGCGCATAAAGCTGGCGTGGATTTTCCGGAGTGGCTCTTTACCTGGCAGATGATCGTTATAACAGCTGGTATATATATGGGCGCGAGACGTAGCTTCCGCGATTTTCAGTGGCTTATACCAGTGGCCATTGGAGCGCTGTTTATGGCCGACCGGTTTATTGAAGGCTTTACCCTTGGTCATTTCATGTGGCCGATCATTATCATCGCCATCGGTCTGAGCATGATGCTTCGCCCCAAACTCAGGCACGACTGCATGTGATAAAAGAGCTGCTAGCTGCCAGCTTCTGGTTGCTAGCAGATTTTCTTTGATATAACATGTATCGCTTTCACAGTAATACTCACAGTAGTTTACGATAACATTTTTACAGCTTCTGGCTGCAGGCTTCTAGTTGCCTGCAGTTTTTTTATATAGCGTGCATCGCTATAGTATAGCCCNNTCTCGCAGCTCGCAGCTATATATACAGCACTCTCTATAATTAGAGAGAATCAATCCAGCAGCCAGTCGCCAGCAGCCAGTAGCTTTTTCTCACAGCTCATAGCTAAAAACTCGCAGCTATATAAATGCGTTCCTATAATTAACGAGAATC
>DJFR01000249.1 GCA_002432545.1 Flammeovirgaceae bacterium UBA5867
ATCTTTCAATATGGCGAGCAACGCGATAAGCAACGGGGGTACTACACGCGTGCGCTGGAGGGTGAGACGTTCGATATTACTGAATCATTCGACCTCGGAGGAACGCAGTCATACTTCATCAGCAACTACTCACCACTTCGTAAAGAAAACGGAGAAGTGTTTGCTGCCGCGTGCTATGCCAAAGACATTACCGAGATGATGCGTGCCCGTCACGAAGCAGAGCGACTGGCGCATGCAGCACAACAGGCGAACGAAGAAATGAAAGCGCAGGAGGAAGAACTGCGCCAGAACATGGAAGAACTTTCGGCCACGCAGGAGGAAATGCAGCGTATACTCACCGAAGTTCAAAGCCAGGAAGGATATCTGAATGAAGTGCTGAACGCATCTAAAGATTCAATCTTTACCGTGGATGGTAATCTTCAGATTATAAGCTTCAATAAATCATTTGGGGCCGGTATAGAAGCGCTGGGTATAACACCTCAAAAAGGACTTGAAGTACTTTCTATTTTTCAGGAAGGTACTGAACGCCATAAACAACGCGACTACTATACGCGCGCACTGAAAGGTGAGACATTTGATATTACAGAATCGTTTAACGTAGGTGGCGCACATTCGTATTACCTGAGCAATTACTCTCCGTTACGCAGAGCAAACGGAGACGTGTTTGCGGCCGCGTGTTACGCGAAAGATGTTACCGAGATGATGCGCGCGCGTCATGATGCCGAACGTTTGGCGCATGAGGCACAGCAGGCAAATGAAGAAATGAAAGCGCAGGAAGAAGAACTGCGCCAGAATATGGAAGAACTTTCTGCTACGCAGGAAGAGATGCAGCGTATACTCACCGAAGTGCAGAGTAAAGAACGTTACGTAAATGAGATCCTGAATGCATCGGCTGAATCGATTTTTACACTGGACCGCGATTTCAGAATTGTAAGTTGCAACCGCGCGTTCACCAAAGGTCTTACCGAAATAGGTATAGCGGTTGAAAAAGGTTTTGAGATTCTTTCGTTGTTTGGCGATAACGAAGCGAAGAAAGCAGAGCACCGTTCGTTTTACGAACGTGCATTCAAGGGTGAAGCATACCAGGTGCATGATACCATTGAGATAAACGGAATGAGGTCGCATTTCCTGAATGTATATTCACCGATACGCGATGAAAAGGGAGATGTATTCGAGATTGCGTGCTTTGCCAAAGACCTCACCGAAATTGTGAATGCCCGTAACGAGGCAAAGGAAAAAGAAGTATATCTCAACAACATGCTCAATGCTACGAGCGATGCTATCCTTACCGTCAATAAAGATTTGAATGTAGTGATGGCGAATGAGATCATGCTGAAAACATTCCGTGCACAGGGTATACCAATCGATGTTGGTTTTCACGTAACCAAACTTTCGAAAGGAGATGAGCAAGATCAATTCCTGCTTCCTTATAAAAAAGCGTTGGCTGGTGAAGTGGTGGAGATGACACGCAGTTATTTCGATCATCACTATCTCATTACCTATAATCCTTTACGCGATGCTTCCGGAGATATAATGGGTGTAAGTCTTTTTACAAAAGATATAACCAACCAGGTTGCGCTGCAACAGCAAACGGAGAAACTGCTGGATGAATCGCAGCGTGTTAAACGCGATCTGGAAATTCGCGAAAGTGTATTTTCGCTTACCACGATTCTGTCGGAGGCCGATGTACATGGAACGATCATCGCGGTGAATAGCAAACTGTGTGAGGTGTCCAAGTATAAAGAAGAAGAGCTTATTGGTAAGCCGCATAGTATATTTCGTCACCCTGATATGCCGAAAGAACTCTTCCGTGTATTCTGGGAGACGATTAAGAAAGGAGAAGTCTTTAAAGGTATTATCAAGAACCGCGCAAAAGATGGAAGCTACTATTGGGTAGATGCTACGATTGTACCGGTGAAAGATGACGCAGGAAAAGTAGTGAAATATATAGGGGCACGTTATCATATTGAAGATTCGGATATGGCGCTGCAACTTTACAACCGCCAGGCAAAGCGATTAAATCTTCCGCAATTAAAAAACGGAGTACACGCGATTAAGTAAGTATATAAGTATAGGTGAAGGCACAGCGTTTAGATAAGTGCTTAAAGAGGAAGGAGATTTACTATGACATCGCTCCCGGAAATTTCGCTCAGTCTGATCTCGGAAGAAGAGATCAGGCAAAAGCTTACGTCAGTTTTTGTTGAGTCCATTATACTGACGAATAAATTTGACATCGATCTCATCAGTAATGATGTGCTCGAAGCCCTGGGTTATACGTTAGAAGAAGTGCAGGGGAGGAGCATCAGCTTTCTCAACTACAAAGAGAATCTGCAGAACCTGCTGCTGAGTAATTTAAATCGCGGTTTCTTTGAAGAGGTAACGGCAACTTTAAATGGTCGTTATAATAAACCGGTTGCATATAGTATATCTGGTTTTTACCTCGGGCTGGTCAGTGATATAAATGGCTATATTATTCTCAAGGTAAAGAATCTGGATAAAGTAAAAGAGCCAACACGCAGTCACGACAGTCGCCAGGAAGATCTCGATAATTTTGTATACCGTGCAGCACACGATCTGCGCGGACCACTCGCTTCCATACGCGGACTGGTAGGCGTGATGAAGCTTCGTAAAGATAATTCGGAAGTGGACACGCTGCTGGAGATGCTTGATTCATGTGCGGCCAACCTGGATGAACGTCTCTTTAAACTTTTATACCTCGCGGATTCACACGAAGCCGAAATTCCATCCGGTGATCTGAAGCTTGCCCTGCTGGAACAAACACTTCGGGAAACGCTGGCGTTGAATTGCCTGTTTGAAGTCATAAATTTTCATTTCACCAGCGATCATGCGGAGATCTGTGGTGTGCACGAGCACCTCGTGCAATCACTTTTGAATAACATTATGCTCTACATCATTAGCCTGCCGCGAAACGATAATGCAACGATCAACTATCACATATCAAAAAATGATAGCGGTTTAGTCATTCAAATTCGTTCGGCAGGTTTTACGATCGGGTGCAAGCTTCGCCAGGCGCTGTTGCAAAAAACTTCGTTGTATTCGGAGTTGCTCATTTCTCCGAACCTCATCAACTACTACGCTGCCCTTAAAATTGCACAATCGCTGCACGCCAATGTGTGCATCTGTTTTCCGCATGAGGATGTGCAGGAGTTTCAGTTGCAAATCCCTTTTCAGGCTGATTCCGGGGAGGTTTACGGGCGTTCTGCTTAGTGATTCGTGTATCGTTGTTTCGTGGAAAAACAAGGATCGCCACTTACTCAGAAAAAGTATCCACTTGCTCATTTCGGCTACTGCTCCGCCTCTTCGTGTTATACCTTTGCTATGCATACACAGTAAAATTCTCCTGTACATTTATAGGTTTTGGGTTTAGGGTTACAGGAATTAGAAAAGCTTCAGGCAGACGGCCGGAAGCTTTTTCTTTTTTTAGCACATTTCTGTCGCGTAGTTTTTCTTCTATCATTGCTTTTCTTAAATTTTTAGAACGGTTACAACATCTTTCTGACGTGAATCCGATATATTTCAGCCCGTGAAGGGATTATGAATGTAGCGATGGAAAAATTAGGTATAGCATATAGGAGGTGGGTAACACTTCTCATGGGAAATCAGCAGGAGGATAGTAATACAGTAACGAAAATATACCGCACCATAATCTTCTGACCCTGTATGGAACGCCCTATAAAAGTTATGGTGATTGACGACTCCGCTCTGGTGCGTCAGACACTGAAAGACATCATATCCTCGGACTCTCAACTCGAGGTAATTGCAACGGCTGCGGACCCATACATTGCTGCGAACAAAATACGTCATAACATTCCTGATGTAATCACGCTGGATATTGAGATGCCCCGCATGGACGGACTGACATTCCTCAAGACACTTATGGTGCAATGTCCGTTGCCTGTTGTAATCATATCGAGTCTCACCCAGGAGGGCAGTCGCATGGCGTTACGTGCGCTTGATCTGGGGGCAGTGGAGGTTGTGGCTAAATCCGAGATCAGGGCAACCAAAATGCATCTCGAAGAATCGCAGATACGCATCACCGATGCCATCAAAGCTGCGTATATGGCTCCCGTTAGACGCATGGCACTGAACAGACCGTTGCGCGAAGAAATGCCCATCATCAAGAGTATACGTTCTGTCTCAACGGAAATATCTGAAAATATCATTGCCATCGGTGCATCTACCGGTGGAACTGAAGCGCTGCGCTATATATTGAAAGATGTACCCGCCAACAGTGTTGGTATTGTAGTGACGCAACACATGCCGGCCGGCTTTACGCGATCTTTTGCCGAGCAACTTAATTCACTTTGCAATGTGTCGGTAAAAGAGGCGAGTGATGGCGATCGCATTATGCGCGGCCATGTATATATAGCTCCGGGCGGCAGACACATGGAAATATACCGCACCGGCTCGCAGTTTTTTATCCGCGTAAGCGATGGCGAACTGGTAAACCGCCACAGGCCTTCTGTTGATGTACTCTTTAACTCGGTTGCCGAGCATGCGGGCATACATGCACTCGGTATAATTATGACGGGCATGGGCCGCGATGGAGCCGAAGGCCTGCGTAATATGAAAGCAGCAGGAGCAAAGACGATTGCACAGGACGAAGCCTCCAGCGTTGTATTCGGCATGCCACGCGAAGCCATTAAACTGGGCGCGGCAGAACATGTATTATCCCTGACGGAGATAGGCGCGCGCATAAAAAAATATACCTGATGTATAGCACACCAGGTATATATATGTAGTCTTTAGAAAATCTCTGTTAGAATATAGCGCGGAACAGGAGGAATAACGTTCCGGAAAGCACGATCACCACAGGTAATGTAAGCAACCACGCCATTAAAATGTTACGCACCGTATCAGCCTGCAGGTTCTTTACACCTTTGCTGGCCACCATACTACCTGCTATACCCGATGACAACACATGCGTTGTACTAACCGGCAATGATAAATAGGTTGATATACTGATTGTACTGGCAGCAATGATTTCTGCGCTGGCACCCTGTGCATAGTTCAAATGTTCTTTACCGATCTTCTCACCAATTGTTTTTACAATTCGTTTCCAGCCGATCATAGTACCAAGTCCTAACGAAAGTGCGATCATGATGATAACCCACTGCGGAGAGTAATCGGTTATCTTCTTTACTTCTTTCATTTCACTCTTGATTGTATTCTTTTCGCTTTCGCTGAGGCGCAGCTCGGGCTTCTCCAGCAATGCCTTCATGTGACGGTCTACCAGGAGTATATCTTTACGCACAATGAATCGTTCTTCTTTCTTGATTGATTCAACTGAAGTCGTTGCATTAAGTTTGGCGATCAGCTCACGGTTCATCTTGTGGGCGTCTTCAAACTTGGCGCGATCCGGTGCTGAAAGCGGAGAAGCATCGATCGAGTTCAATACCGTTTCAATTCGCTGCAGTGGAGCAATCAATGTACTGGGGGCTACTTTTGAATTCAGGGCAAAGTATGTTGGTACGATACCGATCAATATCAGCATCACCAATCCAACACCTTTCTGTCCATCGTTAGAACCGTGCGATAAACTCACGCTACCACACGTAAGAATCAGCAAGGCACGGATAACTGTCGGAGGGGGTGCATTCTTTTTAGGTTCTTTGAAAAGGCTGTCGCCATACGAAGTTTTTTTCGTAAGGTTCCGGATCAGGAACATCAGGATGATCGTCATGGAAAAACCAAAGAGCGGAGAGATAAGCAGCGATAAGCCGATCTCTTGTGCTTTGCCCCAGTTAACAGCGGCTTCGCGTGAATCGGGTAACAACGAGTAGGCTATACCTACACCGAGTATAGATCCGATCAGCGTATGCGAGCTTGAGCAAGGTATACCAAAATACCATGTTAATAAATTCCAGAAGATAGCACTGAGCAACAGCGCCATGACCATTGACAAACTATGCGCAATGTTTTGATCGACAAGCGATTCTACCGGCAATAGGTTAATAATACCTACAGCAACGCCAACACCACCGATCAATACACCCACAAAATTGCAGATACCGGAATAGATTACGGCTGTCCAGGGTTTTAGTGAATTGGTATAAATCACTGTTGCCACAGCGTTGGCTGTGTCATGGAATCCATTCACAAATTCAAATCCGCAGGCAGCAATAAGACACAGAATTAACAGAACAGAGTAAGAAAGGTCTAATTCAAACATAAGAGTTGAAATTCGGGCGCAATCTAAGCTGATTTACTACACCCATTGTTATGGCTATGTTAACTTTTTTAATTCAAAAAAACTTGGATTGTATTAATTGTATTGGCTATCAGTTTGTTAGATGGTTTTGGAGTGATAACTTTTGTTTGTAAACAACCCCCTAAAAAACAATGGTCTGCCTGCAAAATTACAAAAGCGGTGATATCAGTTCAGGCTTCAAAAATGTCGGCTACCTCCAGGTTGCTGACTGTTGAAAAAGGATTGTAAATCGTTGCTTACTGCTTGGCTCCGAACATAGTTTCCAGGCTATTCTCGATAGCAAGTACGGCATTGCTCAGATGCGGTCGATATAACACTATGTAATTGTAATATTGAATATCTCCACCGTCATTCACTAATTCGTATCTGACGTGTTTACTGACTATATCTGCACATTTAAAAAACGGTCGTGAATTTTCAAGCCATCTGTTAAACAACTTGAGGCGAGCTAAATGTTTTTGATCTTCCATCAGAGGAGCATAAGTAAAAACGGCATCGGTTTCGTACATCAGGTTATCTAAGTAACTGCAGATGGTATGACTTATCCGTGCATCGCTGCTACCTCCTTTGGTAAACAAGGGGCGCGTAAAAGAAATATCATAAACCGAATGCACCGGTAAGCCACAGGTATGTGATACATCGTTGTAATAAATAAAATAGGTATTGTTGGCCGCGCAGCTAAAATAATATCCAGGTTGAGCATCTAACTGCGATGCAGTTAGCGTATATGGACTTAACAAGCTTTTCCTGATGGTTTTACTTGCAAAGCTTTGCCATCGCTCATTTTTTTGTAAGCATGCTCCTTCTGAGAAATGAATTGCTTCATCTTCTCAATGGTTGCTTTGTTTGTAATACGTATCGTTTTGATTTCCATGGCCGAATAACTTTGTACAAAAATCAACATATCAGTTTTTTAAAGCAATTAATACTTCAAAAAATATATCAATAAAATATTTGTTTTTTACAAGAAATCGCGGTTCAGTATAAGTTTTAATGATAGCTCTTCATCGAAAAAGGAAAATAGTATCTTGAGCCCTCTTTACTTTTCAGAAAGCAGAGCAGCCGAATGACGCAGTTGACTATTGGAGCGGACGAATTTTACCTGTGCCCTCAAAAGGCATTGTACTGGAAGAAGCATAAAACATTGCTGCTGGCTGACCTGCACCTCGGCAAGGTTAACCATTTCAGAAAGGCAGGCATCCCGGTGCCATCCAAAGCGAATGATCATAACCTCGAAATACTGATCGGACTTTTGCAAAGCACCAAACCCGAGCGACTGATTTGTCTGGGCGATCTTTTTCACAGTCACTATAACACCGAGTGGGAAGTGTTTGGCGAAGTGATTAATCATTTTAAAGGCATATCGTTCGAGCTTGTGCTCGGCAACCACGATATCATGAGCGAGCGGCAGTATGCGCGTAAGGGTATCGTTGTACACGATGAACTCGTGATCGATGATTTCATATTCACGCACCATCCGCTGGAAGAGGTACGCGATGCAAAGTATAACATGGCGGGACACATTCATCCGGGAGTATATTTGCGTGGTAAAGCTCGACAGGCCATGACGTTACCGTGTTTTTACTTCGGCAAACACCTTGCGTTGCTTCCTGCGTTCGGTATGTTCACAGGATTAGCACGCATTCAACCGAAAAAAGAAGATCGTGTATTCGCTATCATTGAAGATAAAGTGATTGATGTTAGTATTTTGAGTGCATAACACACTTTCATCTATAAACCTATACGAAGAACCCTCAACCTCTATGATAAAGACCACCGTATTTACACTACTTCTCTTGTTAAACTTCTGTGTATCGGCACAGGATACCACGCGACTATCGCTCATGTTTGTCGGTGATATTATGGGACATGATTCGCAGATCAATTCCGCATACGACCCGGTAGCGAAGAAGTATGATTACAGCAGTTGCTTTCAATTCATCAAGCCCTATATTGAAGGCGCAGACCTCGCCATCGGTAACCTGGAAGTAACGCTCGCAGGCCCGCCTCATAAAGGATACCCGCAGTTCAGCTCTCCGGATGCACTCGCCCAAACGTTGAAAGATATAGGCTTTGACGTACTCGTAACGGCCAACAACCATTGCGTAGATCGTGGCAAGAAAGGACTGGAGCGCACCATCATGATGCTGGATAGTCTGAACATTCCGCATACCGGTACATTTATAGATACGGTGAGTCGCATGAACGATCATCCACTCATAGTGAAGAAGAACGGATTTACACTGGCTATACTAAACTATACTTATGGTACCAACGGTTTACCGGTATATAAACCCAACGTAGTGAATCGTCTTGATACAGCCGTGATGCGTAAGGATCTGATCAAAGCCAAAGGACTGAAGCCGGATGCGATCATTGTATTTACGCACTGGGGATCGGAGTACCAAAGTTTACCTTCCAAAGAACAGAAGAATCTCACCGAGCTTTGTTTTAAACATGGCGCACAACTCGTGATCGGAGCACACCCGCATGTTATACAACCGATGGAGTGGCGTAAGGATAAAAATCAGTTCGTAGCGTATTCACTTGGCAACTTTGTATCCGGGCAACGCAAGCGTTATACAGACGGTGGCGCGATGGCTTACCTCGAACTGCAAAAGATAAACTATACACCTGATAGCGCAGTTACTACCATCGACAGCGCTGCGTATTATCTCGAATGGGTATATCGTACCGTAGATGCTCAGAAAGACTACTATATTTTGCCCGCACCAAAAGTAGAAACAGATGCTGTATCTTTTATAAAAGATGCTACATCCAAAGCGGCCTATAAAGTTTTTGCAGATGATTCGCGGTTGTTATATAAGAAGTATAACAAAAATGTAGCGGAAAGTAAAAGTATACCAGTGCCGTTGCAAACACCTCCTGAAATCCCGGTTGATAGCATTCCGAAAGAATAACACTTTTATGGAGACTTATCCGGCTCATTTATCCTGAANNCCTGAAGCCAGTAACCCATATTAACGATATATAGGTACAGGTCTATGATCTATACCTATATTATTTTTAAGTATATACAAATTATCTTCTTCTTCGCTTCGGTTTCTTGGGAGAGGAAGGACCGCCACCCGAACTGAAGATCAAGCCAATGGAAAATTCCATGCCGGTAAAATCGATTTTAGCATCGGCATAATCCACAGGCTTTGTCTCAAGTGATGAATTGCCCCCGGTATAACTCCCTTGGAGTGGAAATTTGGATTCACCTACCAGGTAATTCGCCTCGATCGATACGCCAACTTGTCCGGTAACATATACCGTTAGNNGTAAAAGTTAAATCGCTGTTGGCAACTTGCCATCCTTCGTATGTGCGTACAGCACGATCGAAGTTACCATAGTTAATGCGTTGTCCCATACCGTGAAAGCCAAACACACCACCTTTGATATCA
>DJFR01000276.1:0-394 GCA_002432545.1 Flammeovirgaceae bacterium UBA5867
AGACCTTGCAATGCATTGCCCAAAGTGTGGCGCACCCTGTTGGCATAGATTTTAGCTGAATATAGGCAGTTGTATACTTATCCGGATATATGACTTGTTATCGTAAAATATTGAGGGGCATACTATGAAAGTATTAATGTTTGGCTGGGAATTTCCTCCACATATTTCGGGAGGACTTGGAACAGCTTGCTATGGACTTACTAAATCACTAACGAAAGAAAATGTAGACATCCTTTTTGTTGTACCAAAANNTGCACGGAGGTGAAAATGTTCCGCGTGTTGATTTTATCGATGCAGGCAAAGTGCCTATCAAACTAGGCAGTCATAAAGAATATATTACCCAACGCATTGAAGAGCCGGGCGAGGAGGTAAGCGGTGTAAACATCAGTATCAC
>DJFR01000276.1:498-7625 GCA_002432545.1 Flammeovirgaceae bacterium UBA5867
GAGATTGCCCGCAATTTTTCATTTGATATTATACATGCGCACGACTGGATGACTTTTCCGGCCGGTATAGCGGCACAACAGGTAAGTAATAAACCTTTGGTTGTCCATGTCCATTCCACCGAGTTTGATCGATCAGGAGAATACGTAGACCAGAAAGTATACGCGATTGAACGAGAGGGTGTGGAGAAGGCCGATCATATACTGGCCGTGAGCAAATGGACAAAGGATATACTGGTATACCGTTATAAGGTTCCTGCTGAGAAGATCAGTGTGTCCTACAACGGTATAACACCAAAAGATTTGACAACAACTCCTGCTATACCTTCCATCGGTTCGCATGTTGTCACATTCCTCGGCAGACTTACCTATCAGAAAGGACCTTTTTACTTCGTGGAAGCTGCGCGAAAAGTACTGGAAAAATTTCCGGATGCCCATTTTGTCGTGGCGGGTTCTGGGGACCTGTTTCCTCAGGTTGTTGAAAGAGTGGCCCAGTTAAAACTTTCATCAAGATTTCATTTCACCGGATTTTTAAAGGGTGAAAGTATAGATAAAGTCTGGTCAGTATCGAGTGTATATGTTATGCCATCGGTTTCCGAGCCATTCGGAATTACTCCTCTGGAGGCAATCCAGGCAGGCGTACCGGTTATTGTCTCAAACCAGTCCGGAGTGGCCGAAGTAATGCCACATGCTATCAAGGTTGACTTCTGGAAAACGGATGATCTGGCAGACGCGATCTGCAATGTGTTAGCGTACGAAAGTTTATCAACTACATTAAAAAAGAACAGCTTGAAGGAGATCAAGAATATAACGTGGGATAAAGCTGCAAAAAAAATAAAAACTATATATCATGAACTTATCTGACACCACAACCAAACAGCACCTTGTGCTATATTTTCAGGTACATCAACCCAGAAGACTGCGTCCGTTCCGTTTCTTTGATATAGGAACGCGAGGTGAGTATTTTGATGACCGGCAGAATAAAGCCATTGCAGAGCGCGTAGCCCGACAGTGTTACCTGCCTACCAATGCCTTGTTACTGCAACTCATCCGGAAGTACCCGCAGATCAAAGTTGTCTTCTCCATATCGGGTGTGGCTATCGATCAGTTTAAAGAATATACACCGGAAGTATTAGACAGCTTCCGTGCGTTGGCGGATACCGGGTCCGTTGAATTTCTCTCGGAGACCGATCATCACTCACTGGCATGTATGATGCCCGGCGATGAATTTGAATTACAGGTACTCGATCACACCGCTAAACTTCATGAGCACTTCAACGTGCGGCCTACTGTTTTTCGCAATACAGAACTCATTTACAACGATGAGATTGGCAGAAGAGTAGAAGCGTTGGGATTCAACGGTATATTCAGCGATGGTATAGATCGAATACTGCAAGGTCGCAGTCCACACCATTTATACCAGCATCCCGACCTCGGTGGATTGAAAATATTTTTGCGCAACTACAATCTGAGTGATGATATAGCTTTTCGTTATGCACATCACGGACCGCTTACAGTAGAGAAGTATATGTCGTGGCTCAACGGTATACCATCGCATGAGAATGTGATTACGCTTGCTATGGATTATGAGACATTTGGCGAGCATCAAAAAATGAACAGCGGCATTCTTAAATTTCTCGAAGGGCTGCTCACGGCAGTTGCCAGACAAAAACACATCATAATGGCAACTGCATCGGAAGTGATTCGTAGTGTGAAGCCACACGATACGCTTTCGGTGCCACACTATATTTCATGGGCCGATCAGGAACGCGATTTATCTGCATGGCTCGGAAATGATATGCAACGCGATGCGTTTGATTGCATGGTGCGCATGGAACGAGACATCAAGAGTATAGATGATCCGGATTTACTCGAGCGCTGGCGCTGGCTGCAAACCAGTGATCACTTCTACTATATGTCAACCAAAAAGAATGATGACGGAAACGTCCATGCATACTTCAGTCCATATCCTTCACCATACGAAGCGTTTATGAACTATATGAACGTGTTGAACGATTTTTCATACCAGGTTAGTGAGCACGAGCGTCATCCGCAGAACAAACAGAAAGCGGGTGCGATACGCTCTGAAGCGGAGAGAAGAGATTTACAAGTGCCAACGTGGGCAATGAATTTACAGAACAGTTATGAGCACTAAGGAATTAGAAATTGAACCAGTTGTTACACCCAGAATAAAGCAATATCCCGGCAGCCCTTATCCCCTCGGGGCTACCTGGGATGGTGCCGGAGTAAACTTTGCACTTTATGCTGATAAAGCTACCGGCGTAGAGCTATGCCTTTTCAACGCACCGAACGATGAGAAGGAGGCTGCTAAAGTGAAAATGACAGAGCGATCGCACCAGGTGTGGCATATATATATACCCGATCTGAAGCCGGGCCAGCTCTATGGTTTCCGGGTGCATGGCGCGTATGAACCGAACAATGGTCAGCGGTTCAATCCCAATAAACTTTTGCTGGACCCCTATGCCAAAGCTATAGCGGGAAAAATAGAATGGAGCGATTCACTCTTTGGTTATGAAGTTGGTAACGAAGAAGAAGATCTTAGTTTAAGCGAACAAGACAGTGCACCGTTCCTCCCGAAGTGTGTGGTGATCGATCCTTCGTTCGATTGGGGCGATGATAAAGCTCCGCGTATACCGTATCATAAAAGTATAATTTATGAGACACACGTGCGTGGATTTACCAAGCTGCATCCGGATATACCGGAAGATATACGCGGCAGCTACTCAGCACTGGCGCACCCGGTAACTATTGAATACCTGAAGAAGCTTGGTGTTACTGCGATTGAACTGATGCCCGTGCATCATTTTATAGCAGACCGCCATTTGGTAGAAAAAGGACTTACCAATTACTGGGGCTATAATACCATTGGGTTCTTTGCACCGGAAGTTCGCTATTCCAGCAGTGGTGTGTTGGGCGAGCAGGTTACCGAATTCAAGGACATGGTAAAGGAACTGCATAAAGCGAATATTGAAGTTATACTCGATGTAGTATATAACCATACGGCTGAGGGTAATCACATGGGGCCAACGTTGTGCTTCCGGGGCATTGATAATGAATCATACTATAGATTGGTGCCGGATGACAAACGCTTCTATATGGACTATACCGGTACTGGTAATACACTCAATGCCAACCTTCCGAATGTACTGCGCCTGATGATGGACAGTTTACGCTATTGGATACAGGAGATGCACGTAGATGGTTTTCGCTTCGATCTGGCTTCTACATTAGCACGTGAACTGCACGAAGTAAATAAACTGAGTGCCTTCTTTGATATTATACACCAGGACCCGGTGATCTCGCAGGTAAAACTGATTGCTGAACCGTGGGATATAGGAGAAGGTGGATACCAGGTAGGTAAGTTTCCTCCGGGCTGGGCCGAGTGGAACGGTAAATATAGGGACTGCATCCGCGACTTCTGGCGTGGTGCTGATAGTATGCTCGGTGAATTTGCACAGCGTCTCACCGGAAGTTCTGACCTATATGAAGGAGACTACAGAAGTCCGACAGCCAGTATAAATTTCATTACAGCACACGATGGCTTTACACTGAACGATTTAGTATCGTACAATGAAAAACATAACGATGCGAATGGTGAAGATAATAACGATGGTGAAAGTCATAATCGTTCGTGGAACTGCGGTGCAGAAGGATCGACCGATGACAAGGAAGTGATAGCATTGCGGAAACGCCAGCAGCGGAATTTGCTTACTACACTTTTTCTTTCGCAGGGTGTACCCATGTTGCTGGCTGGTGATGAGATCAGTCGCTCGCAAGAGGGAAATAATAATGCATACTGCCAGGACAATGAAATATCCTGGACGAGCTGGCAAGACGCGGATGAAGAACTGCTGACATTCACGCAACAGTTGATTGCATTACGCAAGGATCACCCTGTGTTTTGCAGGAGACGCTGGTTTCAGGGACAACCCATAAAAGGTATAGGGCTTGAAGATATAGCATGGTTTTTACCGGATGGAACGGAGATGAGTGAAGAACACTGGACAAGTGATTTTGCAAAATCAATGGCTGTATTCCTGAATGGCCGCGGTATACATACACCGGGACCAAAAGGCGAGCAGATTATTGACGATAATTTTTACCTGATCTTCAATGCGCATCACGAAACACTCGAGTATAAATTGCCAGGTGCAAAATATGCGAAAAGTTGGACGCGCTTGTTAAGTACTGCAGAAGGTAAAATAGAACCCGGTGAAGTATATCCAGCAGAGAGTGTTATACAAGTAGAAGGACGCTCCATCCTTTTACTGCAACAACCCACTGCCTATGCTAAGTCCGTTAAACATTAACAAGCGGTCCATCGGTGTAAATTTTACGGAACAGGGAGCAGCCGAAATCCTGTTATGGGCACCGTTGGTAAAGAAGGCATGCATCCGTTTACTCGATAGTAACCGGATGCTTGCTTTAAAGAAGCAGGACTTCGGTTATTGGCATTTACAAACCACACAACTTCAGCCCGGAGAACTGTATAGTTTTGTGCTGGATGAAAAACAGGAATTACCAGACCCTGCATCGCTCGCGCAGCCCGGTGGTGTGCACGGTCCTTCACAAGCCATTAATCTAAATGATTTTCAATGGACCGATCAGCAGTGGAAGAATCCATCGCTGGCCGAGTATATATTGTATGAAGTACACATCGGTGCATTTTCAGAACGCGGTACATTTCGAGGAGTTGAAAAGAAAATTCAGCACCTGAAATCGCTTGGCGTTAATGCGATCGAGATCATGCCGGTCGCGCAATTTCCCGGTGAACGTAACTGGGGTTATGATGGCGTGTATCCTTTTGCTGTACAACATTCGTATGGCGGAGCGAAAGACTTACAGCACCTCGTAAACGTTTGTCACAACGAAGGTATAGCGGTAGTGCTGGATGTAGTATATAATCACTTCGGCCCCGAAGGTAATTATGTGCAACAATATGCACCCTATTTTACCGATAAGTATAAAACTCCCTGGGGCAATGCTGTAAATTTTGATGATGCCGGCTGCGATGGTGTGCGGCATTATTTTATTGAGAATGCATTGATGTGGTTTCGTGATTTTCATATCGATGCTTTGCGATTGGATGCCGTTCATGCCATTAAGGATTTTAGTCCGGTACATATACTGCGCGAGATCCGCGACTATACCGATGACTTGATCAGGCAACGACAACGGTCGCATTACCTCATGGTAGAACTCGATCTCAACGATACACGCTATATCGATTCAAAAGACCGTGATGGTTACGGAATGGACGCGCAGTGGATTGATGAGTTTCACCATGCGCTGCGTGTAACAGCAGGCGAGGAGGGAGCTGGTTATTACTCAGACTTTGAAGGTATCAGCCACCTCGCGAAAGCATATCGAGATGCGTACGTATATGATGGTATATATTCGCCACATCGCCAGAAGAAATTTGGTGTAAAAGCAGCCGGGCAACCCGGTCATCAATTTGTAGCATTCTCACAAAACCATGATCATATAGGCAATCGCATGCTGGGTGAGCGCACGAGTGTGCTGACAAGTTTTGAAATGCAGAAGTTGCTGGCAGGTGCAGTACTGGTAAGTCCATATTTACCCTTGTTGTTTATGGGTGAAGAATATGGCGAAACAAATCCGTTCCTGTATTTTGTCAGCCACAGCGATCCGGAACTGGTAGAGAATGTACGCAAAGGACGCAAAGCAGAGTTTGCTGCATTTCATTTAGCCGGTGAAGCGCCAGATCCGCAGGCTGACGAGACATTCAATCAATCAAAATTACAGTGGGATTTACCGGAGAAAGGTCATCATAAAGTATTGTTCGCCTATTACCAGGCGCTGATTGGCCTGCGAAAAAAATTACCTGCGCTACATATACTCGATCGCAGGCTACTGGAGGTATCGTGCAACGAAGCAAATAAGACATTGCAGCTACACCGGTGGCAAGGCGATCAACATGTATTGTGTCTCCTGAACTTCTCAAATGAACAACAAACTATATCTGTAACCACCGGACAGCGTTGGAAGAAAGTATTCGATTCTGCCGATCCGCAATGGAATGGTCCTGCGGCATCAGCAGATCTGCTTACCAACATTGCAGTTGTTCCACTTCAACCTGAGTCTATTGTTATCTATACCAGTGACTATGTTTAATCCTGTATCAACATATCGTATTCAGTTTCATAAAGGATTTAACTTTAGCGACTTTGAAGAAAGTATACCCTATCTGCACAAGTTAGGTATACACACTATATATGCATCGCCTGTATTCGAGGCTGTGCCGGGCAGTATGCATGGATACGATGTGGTGAACCCGCTTCGCATCAATCCTGAAATCGGCACGGAAGAACAGTTGCGAAACATCAGTGATAAACTGAAAAAGGTTGGTATAAAATGGATCCAGGATATAGTGCCCAATCACATGGCCTTCCACTCCAATAATATATGGCTGATGGATGTACTGGAGAAGGGACAGAATTCTGTATATGCTTCGTTCTTCGATCTTGCCTGGACAAGTGATCTTTTTCAGGGAAGGCTGGTTGTTCCGTTCCTGGGAGGTTCGCTCGAAGATATACTCTTCAATAAAGAGATTACCATCGAATACTTTCAGCAGCGGTTGGTGTTTCGTTACTTTGAAAGTACTTATCCTATTCATCCGCGTTCGTATGCCACACTGCTCCAGGGTGATGATGTTCCCGAAGCGATCCAGGTTTTTGTGAAGCAGATCGCAGAGTTACATTCCATCGATGATGCCATGACTTATACCATGCGCTGGCATGAACTGCTCCTTCAGTTCGGTGCGCTGATGAACAATACCGACATTCGTAACTATATAGAAGGACGTTTGCAGGTAACGAACGATGCCGGCGAGCAACTGAAAGTTATACTCGATGAGCAGAAATATAAACTTTGTGAGTGGCAGCGATCGGATGAACAGATAAATTTCCGGAGATTCTTTACTATAACAAACCTCATCGGCCTGAATGTGCGGAATGAGAAAGTGTTTGATCACTATCACCGCCTCATCAAGACGTTGGTAGACGATGGTATATTTCATGGATTGCGCATCGATCATATTGACGGACTATATGACCCGACACAATATCTGCAGCGCCTGCGCGAACTGG
>DJFR01000276.1:7711-8322 GCA_002432545.1 Flammeovirgaceae bacterium UBA5867
TCGGAGAGAAAACTCTCTTCCTTTTACAACGCCTTGATGAAAGACCGGCAACCCACTGATGAGAAGATCTGGGACAAGAAATCGCATATACTCTACCGGCACATGGCGGGTGAGCTTGAAAACCTGAATCACTTTTTACTGGATCTGAATATACTGGATGATACTACATTACAACAACTCGATCCGGAAAGTATAAAATCAACCATTGCCGAATTTCTGATTCGCTGTCCGGTATACCGGTACTATGGCAACCAGATGCCGCTGGACGATGAAGAAGCAGAAGCTGTGCGTACTATATTTGATAATATACGAGAGCACAAGCCAGAATTACAGAGCCCTGCCGATGCATTGCAGGATATACTGTTGAACAGGACACAACAGGACGATACAGCCTATAACGATCGGGTGCTTCGTTTCTATATGCGATGCATGCAATTTACAGGTCCGCTTATGGCGAAAGGGGTGGAGGATACATTAATGTATACCTATAATCGTTTTGTAGGACACAATGAAGTGGGAGACTCGCCAGTATTCTTCGGTATAACAACAGAAGAATTTCACCAGCGCATGAAAGAACGGCAGCAACACTGGCCGCTCGCGATGAATGCTAC
>DJFR01000276.1:8328-11026 GCA_002432545.1 Flammeovirgaceae bacterium UBA5867
TGGTAAAGCAATGGCAAAAGCTGAACGCCTCCCGAAAAGTATTGGGTATGCCTGATAGCAACGATGAGTATTTTATATACCAGACTCTCACGGGCGCCTATCCATATCACGATGACACGTTCCCACAACGACTCGAGGAATATATAATTAAATCGTTGCGTGAGTCTAAACGTAATTCAGATTGGGCTTCACCTAACGAAGCGTATGAAAAGTCAACAACTGATTTTGCACTGCGACTGCTGGATGGAGATGGACGCTTCTGGAAGAGTTTCGAGAAGTTTCACAAGACTGTATCTGACTTTGGTATCGTTGTTTCACTGGCGCAGACGCTTCTGAAATTTACCTGTCCTGGTATACCCGACCTATACCAGGGATGTGAACTTTGGGACTTCAGTATGGTTGATCCTGATAACAGGCGTCCGGTAGATTATGATCAGCGTATGCAGTGGCTGAACGAGCTGGAAGCGCGGTCATCGAAAGGTGCCTCTGAATTTTTGCAGGAACTATGGCAGCAACGCGATAATGCAAAGATCAAGGAATGGATAACCTATACCTTGCTGCACGAACGGAGAAAATTACCCGAAGCATTTACCGAAGGCGAATATATATCCCTGAAAGTAGAAGGCGAATACAAAGAGCATGTGATTGCGTATGCCCGCCGGTATAAAAAGACATGGTATATTGTGGCAGCACCGTTACACCTGGCATTACTGGGTAAAGTACAGAAAAAAGGTCCGCTGGATATACGCTGGAAAGATACACGCATTATACTACCCCCTGAAGTTCCGGGCGATACCGTTGATATACTGTTGAACAAGCCTGGTAAACACGCGGGCGCTCTGGCTGTAAAAGATATATTCAAGGAAGTTCCGGTTGCATTTTTGAAACTGGAACGTACTACACAAAATCGAGGAGCAGGTGTTTTGTTACATATCACTTCGCTTCCGTCAGTATATGGTATAGGAGATCTCGGCTCCGAAGCTTATAGCTTTGCTGATTTTTTATACCGCAGTCATCAAACGTATTGGCAGCTTTTGCCCCTGGGGCCAACCGATGCTGGTACGTATTACTCTCCTTACAGCGCGTTCTCAAGCATGGCGGGTAACACCATGCTGATCAGTCCGGAATTATTGGTGAAGGATAACCTGCTGTCAAACGAAGAAGCCGCTAAATATATACTTCCCGTAGGGGATAAAATAAATTTTGAAACGGTACAGGCAAACAAGGAAAATTTGTTTGATACAGCGTGGCAGAATTTTGCGCGCAACAAACGACATCCGCTACAAGCTTCCTTCCGGAAATTTACAGAGACAGAATCCTATTGGCTGGACGACTTTGCGCTTTATATAGTATTGAAGCGACATCATGAAAATAAATGCTGGTGCGATTGGCCTGAAGTATATAAGCAACGTGATGCTGCTGCACTGGAGCAATTTGTAAGTGGGAATGAAGACGCGTTGCAAAAAGTAAAATGGTTGCAGTTCATCTTTATGCGTCAATGGCAAAAGCTGAAGACCTATTGTGCAAGCCTCGATATTCAGTTGTTTGGCGATCTGCCATTCTACATGTGTTACGACTCTGCCGATGTGTGGTCGCATCCCGGTATATTTTGTCTCGATGCTAATGGAAAGATGCAATGTATAGCAGGTGTGCCCCCTGATTACTTCAATGCCAACGGACAGCTCTGGGGTATGCCGGTATACCGATGGGATGTATTGAAAAAAGAAAGATATACCTGGTGGATTCAACGTCTTCGTAAGAACATGGAGCTATATGATCTGCTACGTCTTGATCACTTCCGCGCCTTTGCCGGCTATTGGGAAGTACCGGCAGGAGAGGAGACCGCGATCAACGGTAAATGGCAGAGAGGTCCGGGTGCAGAATTCTTTACAATACTTCGTGATGAGTTTGGCGAACTTCCTTTTGTGGCAGAAGATCTGGGCGAGATAACCGAAGATGTATACCAGTTGCGCGATGCATTCCGTTTACCAGGCATGAAAGTATTGCAGTTTGCGGTGAACGATGATATTGGTAAATCCATGTATAGTCCGCATAACTTCAGCTCCGATAATTTTATAGCCTATACCGGTACACACGATAATAACACCACAACAGGATGGTATAAAAGCGATCTGAAGAAAGAGCATATTAAAAACCTGTCACTTTATGCAGGTGTCCCTGTTCGTGAAAATAATGTTCACGAAGTTTTGATCCGCTTAGCTTATAGCTCTATTGCAAAGATTGTGATCGTGCCGTTGCAGGATATACTCGGTATGGATGAAAATGCACGCATGAATATGCCCGGCTCCGTAAATGAAAACTGGCTGTGGCGTTTGCTGCCAGGTAAAATTACAGCCGCCCATGAAGAGCAACTCCGTCATTGGACAAAAGTGTTTAATCGGTAGCCGGTAGCCGTTAATCGTTATCCGTTATAAGTTAATCGTTATCCGTAGGGTGAAGGAACATTGCTGCTTTTTGATTACAGGTTGCTTTAGTATATCGTTAATAAAAATCCAAAGGCCACCAAGATCGCGAAGAAGACGCAAAGGACATGGAGTAAAAACTTCGTGTAACCCGGTGTCTCCTCTGTGCTCTTTGCGTTATGGATTTAAAATTTCAGAAGGAGAACGAATAACGGCTAACGACTTACCAATCTTTTAACCATATTTGCACCTGAATTAATTTTGTATTTTAATTC
>DJFR01000008.1 GCA_002432545.1 Flammeovirgaceae bacterium UBA5867
TGAACCTTTAGGAGCAACCAGGAACACGTCTACATCCTTGGGAGGAACGATACCGGTTTGCTCGTTGAAAGTGATACCGAAACCATGTGAGAAATATAATGCTTTACCTGCAGTCAGGTGTTTTTTAACGGTAGGCCACAATTGAATTTGTGCAGCATCGCTCAACAGGTAGCAAATGATGGTACCGCGTTGTAATGCTTCTTCAATTTCGAACAATGTTTCGCCAGGAACCCATCCATGCTCTACTGCTTTATCCCAGGTCTTTGATCCTTTACGCTGACCAATGATTACTTTAAAACCATTGTCACGAAGATTAAGAGCCTGTGCAGGGCCTTGTACACCGTATCCAATGATTGCAATGGTTTCATTCTTCATTACGTCCAGAGCTTTTTCCATTGGGAACTCTTCGCGAGTTACTACTTCTTCTATGGTTCCGCCGAAATTAATCTTTGCCATTTTTATTGTGTTTAAGTTTTTACGTGTTTAAGTATTTTCGTTTATAGTATGGCTATATATAACTATACAACCTGTTCATTGTGTTTTGCGCTGAGTTCGCAGTAGAGATCGCTGCCTGAATAATATAGTGCGTGTTCTACTTCAATCAGTTTTTCAAGCTGATGTTTTACTTTTTCCATCATGTCTTCGGTAGTGAAGAGCAACAACACCGCTACGCCTCTGCGAAAATCATCTTCCGCTTCGTGCGCAATCAACCGTTTTATCCTTACTCTTCTCCGGTTCAGAATATTAACGATCCGGTTCAAAACCGAAAAGTTATTATCCGAATGTATTTCTAATGTGAAGTCCTGTTTCATAATTAGTTTCTAGTTACTGGCTGCTAGCCACTAGGGGTGTGATGTGTGAGATATAGGATGTGTTGTTACTGATTTAGCAGGGAGGTGCTTCCAACAGCACGTCCGATACTCCGGCTCCTGCGGGCACCATCGGGAATACGTTGTCTTCTTTTCCTACTACTACTTCAAGGAAGTATGAAGTTTTAGAATCAAGCATTTCCTGTAATGCACTCTGAAGATCATCGCGTACTTCTACTTTACGCGCTTTGATATTATAGGCACCTGCGAGCTTAATGAAGTCAGGGTTTGTCATCTCGGTGAACGAGTAACGTTTACCATGGAATAACTGTTGCCACTGACGCACCATGCCGAGGAAGCTGTTGTTCAGCACCAGTATCTTTACCGGTATTTCATACTGCATGATCGTTCCAAGTTCCTGAACCGTCATCTGGTATCCGCCATCACCTATAACAGCAACGACCTGATTTTGTGGTTTGGCAAGTTTAGCACCTACTGCTGCAGGCAATGCAAAGCCCATGGTGCCGGCTCCACCAGACGTAACGTTGGTTCTTGGATTTTTATATTTATAGTAACGCGATGTTACCATCTGGTGCTGTCCTACATCGGTAACAACAATCGCTTCACCTTTCGATAAGTTCGAAAGATTATAGATCACTTCACCCATGGTGATTTTCTCTGTAGGATTACATTCGCGATGTATGACTTTGTTATACTCGATGTCGTTAAGCTTGTGGAAGCTATCAACCCACTCGGCATGTTTACCAGCATTGCACTTTTGTACAAGTGCCTCCAATGCTTCTTTTGCATCGGCATGGATAAACGCTTCCGTCTTGATGATCTTGTTGATCTCCGCTTTATCTATATCGATGTGTACTATCTTTGCCTGCTTGGCATATTTACTTACGTTGCCTGTTACGCGATCGTCAAAACGCATACCGATGCCGATGAGTACATCACATTCATTGGTATTGATATTCGGACCGTAGTTACCGTGCATGCCGAGATAACCTACATAATTAGGATGATCAGTCGGGAATGCACCGAGGCCAAGCAACGTACAGGCTACTGGTATACCCGTCTTCTCTGAAAATGCGATCAATTCTTTTGTTGCACCTGACAGTAATATACCTTGTCCGGCCAATATATAGGGGCGTTTCGCACCGTTGATCAACTCAGCAGCTTTATCAACCTGTGCTGCCTGAAGTACCGGCTTTGGCTTATAGGTACGGATATGCTCACATTTTTCATGCGGGACTTCCTCGATCATCTCGTTCTGTGCATTCTTCGTGATGTCGATCAGCACAGGTCCCGGACGACCGGTCCTTGCTATATAGAATGCTCTGGCAACAGCAGGTGCTATATCTTTAGCTTCTGCAACCTGCACATTCCATTTTGTTACCGGCAGGGTTGTGTTGATAACATCGGTTTCCTGAAATGCATCAGTCCCCAGCAGATGTGCAAATACCTGACCAGTGATACATACCAAGGGTGTTGAATCAATGGCAGCATCTGCAAGACCTGTTACCAGGTTTGTGGCGCCTGGCCCTGACGTTGCAAATACAACACCGGTTCTTCCCGAGACACGGGCATATCCCTGTGCTGCATGTATAGCGCCCTGCTCATGACGAACCAGTATATGATTCAGTCTGTCGGCATAGCCATACAACGCATCGTATACCGGCATGATTGCTCCGCCCGGGTATCCGAAAATTATGTCGACACCTTCTGCGACAAGAGAATTCAACAAGACTTCCGAACCGGTAATCTTTTTCTTCTCCTGTGTTTCTTTCTCAGCAGCAGGTTTACTCTTCGTCAGTAACGCATCCATCAGCAGCAGTTTTTACTTGTTTAGCATACTTCAATAAAATTCCATTCTTTGCATTCAGTCCTGGCTTCTTCCAGGCTGCTCTACGCTGGGCTATCGTCTTATCATCAACCAACAGGTTAATGGTATGTTTCTGTACATCGATCTCGATGAGATCATTTTCTTCTACGAGGGCAATCAATCCCCCTTCATATCCTTCCGGTGTAATGTGTCCAATCACAAATCCGTGAGAACCTCCGGAGAAACGTCCGTCTGTAATCATCGCTACAGATTTACCCAGGCCAGCGCCCATAATAGCAGACGTAGGCTTCAACATCTCCGGCATACCCGGTGCACCTTTCGGTCCTACATAGCGGATCACAACAACATCACCTTCTTTCACGCGACCGCTTTGTATACCCGCTATAAGTTCGAACTCACCATTGAACACGCGTGCCGGTCCTTTAAATCGTTCACCTTCTTTACCGGTGATCTTCGCCACAGAACCTTTCTCTGCAAGATTACCATAGAGTATCTGCAAGTGTGCTGTGGGTTTGAGCGGAGTTTCTACAGGGTATATTACATCCTGCTTGGTGAAATCAAGTGATGGTGCATCCTTCACATTCTCAGCAAGTGTTTTACCGGTTACGGTTATACAATCGCCATGAAGGAATCCTTTCTCCAATAAATATTTCATTACCGAAGGAACACCACCGATCTTGTGCAGTGCTTCCATCAGATATTTACCACTTGGTTTGAAGTCAGCGATCAACGGTGTCTTATCAGATATACGTTGAAAATCTTCCTGCGTGATTTTCACATCTACAGACTTCGCCATAGCGATGAGGTGAAGCACTGCGTTGGTTGACCCACCCAACGCCATCACTACGGTAATTGCATTTTCAAATGCTTTGAACGTCATGATATCGCGTGGCTTCAGATCCAGTGTGAGCAGGTTGCGTATTGCTTTACCGGATGCTATACATTCATCGATCTTGTCCTTGCTTGTTGCAGGGTTTGAAGATGAGTATGGCAACGACATACCTAAAGCTTCTATAGCAGATGCCATGGTGTTAGCGGTATACATACCTCCACACGCACCGGCACCCGGACAAGAATTTTTTACGATACCTTTAAAATCTTCCGGTGAAAGTGTACCGGCCATCTTTTGTCCTAATGCTTCGAAGGCAGAGATGATGTTCAGCTCTTGTCCTTTCCAATCGCCACCGGCAATGGTTCCGCCATATACCATGATTGACGGACGATTCAATCTTCCCATCGCGATTAATGCTCCGGGCATATTTTTATCGCAACCTACTACGGCAATCAATCCATCATAGTATTGTGCACCGCATACTGCTTCGATCGAGTCAGCAATGATCTCGCGACTTACCAGTGAGTAACGCATACCTTCTGTACCATTACTCATACCATCGCTAACACCAATGGTGTTGAAGATCAAACCAACAAGCTCGTTATTCCATACAGCCGTTTTTACATCCTGTGCCAGTTTGTTCAGGTGCATGTTGCAGGTGTTGCCATCATACCCTGTACTGACTATACCGACCTGTGCTTTCTGCATGTCTTCATCGGTAAGACCGATTCCATATAGCATCGCTTGGGCAGCAGGCAAGGTTGGATCTTGCGTTAAGGTCTTGCTGTACTTGTTAAGTTCTTTACTCACGTTTTTTGGTTAATGATTAGTTTAAAAATTTTCTTCCCTTCTGAGTCGTATCCCGCTACAAACCGGGATGTCTGCATTTGTTAATTCTATATATCTCGCAGATGATGGAAGTATCCCGAAGGATACTCCTCATCCACGGACATCTGGTTGTTAGATGATNNCCCAGACTATCGTACCAGCCTTTTCTGAATGGTTTTGCATCGATCGATTCAATGCCTGCTATTTCAGCAGCGGTGCCACACAGAAATGCGCTATCTGCAGTTTCGAGTTCTTCTACTTTGATTTGTTTTTCTTTTACTGGTATATCCAGCTCACGGCAAATGTTAATTACCGTTTGACGTGTTATACCGGGGAGTATATGTCCGAGAGACGGAGTATATAATATACCATCTTTCTCCATGAAAAAATTTGCTCCGGGTGCTTCAGCAACAAAGCCATTCATATCGAGCATCAGTGCTTCATCATAACCTCTAACTTTTGCTTCGCTTGTTGCCAGGATTGAGTTTACATA
>DJFR01000207.1 GCA_002432545.1 Flammeovirgaceae bacterium UBA5867
TAAAGTAAAGATGAAAAGTAGTTCCCTCATTGAGTTTACTTTCAGCATCAACTTTTCCACCTATGGCAGTCATCTGTGTTTTTACCAGGTATAGTCCCATACCCTTACCTTCAATGTGCAGATGGAAGCGCCTGTACAACGTAAAGAGTTTGTCTTTGCATAACGCCATGTCCATGCCGAGCCCATTGTCTTGTAGAGATAAATGAAAGTAATTATCCTGTATGTCAGAACGTATTATAATAACCGGATTCCGATCAGGATGACGATACTTCATTGCATTGCTGATCAGGTTCAATAATATACTGTCGAGGTAAGGCTTCACCGTCCAGAGTATAGCACCGTTCGAAAAGTCTTCGATAAATGTAGCTTGTGTATCTTGTATCTCTTTCTCCAGGTTTATTTTGATCAGGCGCAGCTCTTCTTCCAGGTTGATCGGTACAATTTCAGATGTGGAATTTTTACGCAGGTCCAGCACGGTGTTCAGATCTTTTACAACACGGTCAAGTTCTTCGGTAGTGAATACAATTTTATCAACGATCGACCGCGCTTCTTGTAGATCATTGTTGCAGATATCCAGTATATGTCCCAAACCCAGTATCCTCGCCACCGGAGCGCGCAGGTTATGGGCTGAGATAAATGCGAACTGCTCCAGTTGCTGATTATACTCCACCAGGTCGCGTGTGCGTTCTTCTACCTGCGCTTCGAGTGTTTCATTTCGTATGGTTATTTCCTTGTTCTGTTCTTCAATGATATACCGGGCTTTTTGCAATTCAAGATTTTGTTCCGATACAACATCACGCTGTGCCGATATTTCTTCCTGGCTCTGTATCAGTTCTTCATTTTGTTGCTCCAGCTCTTCCGTTCTTTTTTGCACCTGCAACTCCAGCATCTTGTTCTGTGTCTTGATGTTTCTAACGCGCAGCCTATATATAGTCAAAGCACCCCCGGTTACCAGGAGTATAGCTCCCAGCTTGGCCCACCATGTGCGCCACCACGGTGGCAGAACGCGGATTATCAACGTTGCTCCCTGTTCATTCCATACACCATCATTATTACAGGCCTTTACTTTAAAAGTATAGTCTGCAGGATCAAGATTTGTAAACATTACCGATCGCTGGTCGCCTACATTATTCCAGTCGGTATGAAAGCCTTCGAGTTTATAGGCATACTGATTTTTAGAAGTAGCGGTAAAGTTCAGTGCAACATATTTAAGTGAAAAGAAATTATACTCCGGAGGAAGCGTTATCATCCTGGTTTCGCTGATCTGATGTTGAAGTATACCAGTGGGGTCACCCGGTTTTACAGGCTCATTGAGAATGCCCAGTTCCGTAATAACCACCTCTGGCACAAAAGGATTGTCACGCACACTGTCGGGATTAAAAACCGTAATGCCTTTACCACCGAAGAGAAATTGTTTATTTCGAAATTGCAGTGAGGCGTTGGCTTTATAGTCATTACTGGGGAGACCATCGGCTATATCATAATTTCGAAATATACCCGTGCCCGGATTGAACCGCGATATACCGGCAGACGTACTCAACCACAGATCACCGCCATCATCTTCAAGTATAGCTTGTATCATGTTGTTACGCAGGCCATCGTGCGTGGTATATCTTTTTTTAAATACGCCATCGATAACCAGGTGCAGACCTTTTCGGGTGCCAACCCAGAGGCGGCCTTTACTGTCTTCCAATATACTTGTACACAAACCCCCGATCTGCACAGAGTCCGGATGTGTTGCTGTCTCAAACCGGCTCAACGCTTTTTTTACCGGGTCGTATCGTAACAACTCTTCAATAGTGCCTATCCATAGTGTCCCTTGTTTGTCTTCATATATAGTGTGGATATAGTTGTTGAATTCAAATTGCTTTTCGCGAATACAGTCAAAGGTGCCTGCACGTTCATCCGAAAGTACATTTAACCCGTCATACGTACCGACCAGTACTTGCTTCGTTTTACCCGATTGTGCTATAGCAAATACATTCGCATTAGAGAGAGACCCTTTACGTCTTTCATCCGGCATAAAGTGTATGAAGTTGTCATGTGTCTCATCATATAGATTGAGACCACCTCCCCAAGTGCCAATCCAGATACGCTGCTGTCGGTCTTCAAAGATCGCAAGCACCGGGTTTGCCTGCAGACTTTCTTTTGCTGCGGTATGTTTATAGTGTTTTATACCTTTCGGTGATTTCATGATCAGGCCGCCTTCCGTGCCAACCCATAGCTGATTTTTCGAGTCGAGTATAATTGCTTTTACATTGTTGTTTTCAAGGGGTATATCTACCTCCATGAACTTCTCGCGCAGTCTGTCTACTACGGCTATACCGTTGGAAAAGGTTCCAACCCACACACGGTCCTGCCGGTCTTTATAAAGTGCATGAATAGAATTGTCGGGCAATGATTCCGGATCATATTTGTTGGCTTGGAACGTTAACATTTCGTTAGTAAGAATATTCAATCGGCAAAGGCCACCGTTCTCTGTTCCGATCCAGAGATAGTTTCGATCCGTGCAAAGTGTCAGAACATTGTCTATGGGAAGCGCAGGGGTGGAGCTTGAATTATAGAGTATATATTCATTCTTTGTAACGTCATATTTTTGCACTCCGCCCCGCGCAGCAATCCATATATTATGCGCTGCATCTTCTACAGCCTCTTGAAGCCGTATAGGGCGACCTTGTCGTTGGATACTGTTCTTTTTAAAATCCCAGCGAAAGAGTCCGTCACCGCGAACACCAATCCAAAATTCATGATCAGATAGCGGGATAAATGCATGGACCGGATTGCGTGAGTTGAAAAGTTTATAGTATTGATGATGATTGGTCTTCTTGTTTATTCGGTTTACAAAAGCATGGTTATCGCGTATACCGGCTATCCATACACTGGTATCATCTTCATGGAACTCCGTTACCTCACAGTCGAATGAATAGTGCGATAGTCGTTTGAAATTATCCCGCTCACGATTATAAACATGAAGTCCTCCGCTGCTGGTGCTTACCCAGAGCAGACCACGGCTGTCTTCAAATATTCTTAGAATAACATTTTTTAAAAGGCTGGTTGTATCGTCAGGGATATTGCGATATACGGTAACTTCATAGCCATCGAACCGGTTGAGTCCGTCCTCAGTGCCTATCCATAAAAAACCACGCGAATCCTGCAAAATGCAGGACACATGTGGGTTGGACAATGCCGCTGCGATTCTTGCAAATTTGACTTTTTCTAATGGCGACTGCGAGAAGGCTTCCCCTGCAGAAAGAAGCAATACCAATAGTATATACAGAGACTTGCCTTTAAACATAGTTGCGCTTCCGTAAACCCGATCAATGAATTTACAGATTATTGCAGCGAACTAATAATATTTGATTAAAAGAAGATCATGCCCTCGTAAAATTCGCTAATACAGCACAATACGAAGTCAAATATTGATGATGTAGTTGTAGTATATTACTTTTTCAATAATCCCTGAATTTTGTCAACAGACACTTGCGTGACTGGATTAAAGTTTCTGCCCGTCATATAGTTTAGCAAACTATGACGCAGTTGTCGCGCTTCCGGGCGACTGTTCATATCTGAGGTTAAATCAATAGCAGACACCAACAGTTTGCCTTTACCAACCTGGCATTCGAATACAAGTCCCAGTGGTCTTGCTGTAACCCAGTCGTCAATAACGCGAACAATGGGTTTGAGATTCTTGTCCACAACGTCCAGTCGTATAGCGGTTGAATGACTCATGGCATCCCACCACTGCCAGTTGCTGTGATATTGTGTCGGGAATAACTGCAAGGCAGGATGTTTCGGGTTACATAAGATCCCCAGTGTGTGAGGAGCCTGTCCGTTTGTCCAGGCGGTGTTCCAGAATATACTTGAAAACCCTATCGCTATATCTCCGCCTGCTTCCGGTTTTACGGTTCCTTTTTTAAGCGACAACAGTACCGTGCCACCGCGCTGCAATTGGTCAATGGTCTTCTTGTCCAATCGATCAACAATCGATATACGGGTAGTGTCTACTTTGGATAATTGTGCAGGGTATACAAAGAAGTCCCATTGGTTGGTATATCTTCCCACGGAGACCTGTAAGGTAAACATTGACGCACGCGCGATGCCGGCAAGTGACTGACTGATCTTTCCGACAGCAATACCATTGCCAACCGGCAGAGTTGTTTTCGGCAGACTTCCGGTATATATAGTTTCGCCTGCGCTGTTTTTTATTTGCCATGCTACGATATCATTCGAAATGGATTGCCCGGAAAAATTTGAGATCTCAACCGGTATATCCAGACTTTCACTGTTCAGGTAAATCAGTTTCTGAAATCTTGCCAATGGAACAACCTTATTGCAAAAGCGGCTATACTCTTCTGCAGTTACATAGCCTTTCTCTTTCCAGAAAGGACTGAGCACGCCAACCAGTGCAGTGCCTTGCCCCGGAAAATCATGAAGATCGAGAAGTTGAAAGCCGCCAAAACCCTTTGTTCTCAAGGCAGCTTCTATATCTGCTTTATAACAGAGTGTCTGTAATTTTCCGGATGCCAGCAGGAAACTGTCCGCGAGTGCCAGCATACCATTGCTTGCCAGTTTCTCCCGGAAGATTTCAAAATTTTTCGCTTTCAATACACCATCATACTGAGCGATCTCCTTGAAGTCGGGATAAACACACCATTGACCAATTTCATGACTGACTGTGGGCACGTGCCATTTAGCGTTCTCATCAGTCCAGTCATACGAAAGACTCGGTGGTAATTTATTAATCACGCTGTTTAATCCTGCACCCCAATGTTGAATGCGGGGCGCGGGCAGGTTATGATAGTCGCTTGCTTCCAGCGCAGGCCAACCGGCACCACTGGTATATTGTCTTCTTGCGTCTTTGGCCTTCCAATACTTTACAAACGTAGTGAGGTATACCGTGTGGTTCTTTCCACTGGGCTCATTTCCATAGGCCATGAAACAAAACGAAGGGTGGTTTCCGAAAGCATCTACAATCCGATTACTCTCATCGTATATATATTGATCTAAGGGCAGACCGTCACCGATCTCGGCTCCCTGATTTGCCCACGATGAACATTCAATTTGCAGATATACTCCCAAACTGTCGGCAACGTTGAATGCTGCTTCCGGTGGACACCACGAATGGAAGCGTACATGATTAAGACCAAATGATTTTACGGTATTAAATATAGTAATCCATTCACGTTCGGTTGTTGGCGGATAGCCAGTCTTGGGGAAGATGGCGCATTCAAGTGTACCTCGTAAAAAGATGGGCGTATTGTTTACGGTAAATTGTGTGCCCTGCCGCGATACATGTCGCATTCCAAACTGAACAACTTTTGTATCTGATTTCTTCCCCGATGTCAACTCCACGTGAAGCTTGTATAGGTTGGGAGTAAACTCACTCCAGGGCAAAACTTTTTCAGCTATAGGATATTCTATCCTCACTTCATTTTTACCGGGCACGAGTGCTATACTTTTTGATATGGAATTGTACGATTTGCCGGAAGTAGAGACCAACGTGCTGATAGCCGCGTTTACTTTTTTAGTAGATGTACTCGTAACGACAGCCGCTATCAAAATTTTATTACTCGCCAGGTCAGGGTATATTTTGATGTCGGAAAGAAAAGCAGTTGGCCGGGCACGAACTTCCAGTTTGCCGATCATGCCGTTCCAGTTTGATTGCGTGTGATCGGAGATGCTGTGCGAGTTCTGTCCTACGTTAACATCCTTTACGCGATTGTCTACACGAATGGTTATAGTATATTTTCCAGGCTTCAGTGATTTTTTGAGAACGTATTGATGAGGTGCGCCCAGACTATTCTGTGTACCAATCTTCATGGTATCAATCCAGAGCGTAGTTTCCCAATGGACTCTTTCAATAAAAATTTCTATGATACTTTCATTCCAATGAACGGGAACATCGATCGTTTTTTGATACCATGCTGCTCCCTTATAGTATTTTACAGGCTGTAGCCAGAACGGTACTTTTATATTTCCCGGTTCGCGATATTGTTTATACTCGTCCTTTTTGAAATATGATGAATCGGCAATAGAACCAATCCAGGGCGTGTTTAGTGCTATATCATTTCCAATACCATTGGTGGTCAGTGAACCGGGAAGTTGAAGTTTGCCCTCCAGATGCTGATCAAACCATTTTTGTTTAATTCCAGCATCATCCGGATCAAGGCGGTAATTCCATTCTCCTGAAAGGTTGATATAGCTTGCATTGCTGTTCGCTATCTTTTGCGCGAATACATTTGTAAACACACTGACAAATAAAATAACGATGAGATGTCTGGTCATAGGGTTAGTATCTTTTCAAAGCTTAGAAAAAAATGACGCGCGCGAAATGGAATAAATGACGAAAAGGATGGATTTTCTTATGATGTTGTTATCAATGTTACAGTGGTAGTGAATGGTGTGCAGTCTACGTTATACGGTGGGAGAAAGGACAAGACGGAGTATGGCGCATCCACCGGATTCTGGATATGTTTCGCGCTAATTAAGCCATAGAAGTAATCCGGTACTGTCAATCCGGCCAGTGTTGATAATCATCCACTGGTAGTAAAGAAAATGCCTTCTCGGTTTATTCTATGAACTGAGAAGGCATTTTCGTTTATTCAATGTGAATTGTGTTATATGGTATATATAGTTTTACCATGTTAAAAATCATATTCCATGGTTGCACATTCGAATCCCTCCATTTTTAATAGTATTTCAATATATATTTCCGATACATTCTTAGAAGTAATGCGTAAGACCCGATCGCAATCGTCCAGGTCGATTGTCCATTTCTTTATTCCTCTGACTCCGTTCATTATAGACTGCAGTGTTACGAAATCACGTTTGTCAACATTGGTTTTGAATAACAGGATGTCCATGGTATAGGGATTATGTTGGTGTATCGTCTTTATTATGAAATAGCGGGTTGTGCTTTCGAATGAGTAAAGCGTTCTTTCCAGCGTTCAATGATCAGGTATATAGCAGGTACTACAAACAGTGTCAGGATCATCGAGCTCGTCAATCCGCCAATAATTACCCACGCCATACCATTCTTTATCTCGGAGCCGGGGCCGGTCGAGAGTGCTATAGGAAGCATGCCGAGTATCATCGCGAGTGTGGTCATCAGGATTGGGCGAAGTCGCTCTTTGCCGGCTTCCACCAGTGCATCCTTTACTGCATGTCCTTCGCTTTTTAACTGGTTGGTAAAGTCGACAATAAGAATGGCATTCTTGGACACAAGCCCCAACAACATGATCATACCGATGATGGAAAATATGTTCAGCGTTTCCATCGCGAGCGCCAGTGCGAGTAATGCACCGATCAACGCTACCGGTATGGAGAACAATACTACGAAGGGATATATAACACTTTCGTATAGGGCCACCATAATCAGATATACAAGTATAATAGCCGTTAGCAACGCAAGGCCGAGGCTGCCGAAAGCATCGCCCTGATTTTTAACATCACCTAAATATTCAATGGTTATACCAGCCGGTATTTTTACCTGCTTTACTTTTTCTTTTATATCCGAAGCAACGGTACCAGTCGGGCGACCTACTACATTTGATTTTACTGTGATCGAATTCAACCGGTCACTGCGCTGCAATACACTTTCGCTTTGTCCATTACCCACATCAGCAAACTGACTGAGTAAAAATATTTGTCCATCGCTATTGGTAAATGGCAGGTTTTGTACATCCGCTATATCAGACCGGTTGTATTGATCCAGGCTGATCAATATATCATACTCATTGCCCGACTGCTTGAATTTACTCTTGTCATCGCCACTAAAAGCATTTTGCAACGCACCGCCTACCTGACTGGCGTTGATTCCCAGTAGCGTCATTTTTTCGCGGTTCAGTTTTACATATACTTGTTGCTTCTGGTTTTTTACCGAGAGCTCTACAAACTGAGTCCCCGGTACAGTAGCCACTATATCTTTATACTGCTCTGCTACTTTTCGCACTTGCTCCAGGTCTACACCTTTAATGGCGATTTGTATCGGTGCTGCATTGGTGTTGCCCGTGATCGATACAGGCGATACGGAGACTTTAATGCCCGGTATAGATGCACTTAACTGCTGTTGGATACGAATGCCAAAGTCTTCAGAGGAAACGGTTCGTTCATTTATATCTTTGAGACTTACGGTAAGTTCAGCCAGGTTGGCGCTGTTGCTGGTACCCGCTACGCTTCCGGTTACAAAGCCTATACTTGAAAATACTTTTTCCACCTCCGGATTCTGCATTACAATCTGCTCGGCCTGTTGTGTAACCATATTGGTTTGATAGATGGAGGCAGTAGGGGAGAGTTCAAGACTAACCATGAGTTCGCCCTGGTCGCCTGCCGGTATAAAAGCTGCACCTATAAAACCTTTTGCTACCAGCATGAGCGAGGCAATAATAAGTATAATGACTCCCGACAACAGGTAACGTTTTTTATGCAGCACAACAGCAAGGGCATGCGCATATAGATCTTTGATCGAATCGATGATGCGTTCAAAACCTAAATTCAGTTTTCCCCACCATGTCTTCGGATTCAGTTCTGCTATAGATCCGAAGCGACTTGCCAGCATGGGTGTAATGGTGAAGGACACAAATAAACTCATCATCGTAGAGAAGACTACGACCAGGGAGAACTCGCGAAGTATAGCACCAATGAGACCACCGGACAGCGCCAGCGGAAGGAACACCACAACATCCACGAGGGTAATGGCCATGGCGGTAAAACCAATTTCGTTACGGCCATCGAGTGCGGCCTTCATGCGATCGGCACCCATCTCCAGGTGGCGGTATATATTTTCCAGCACCACAATCGAGTCATCCACGAGTATACCCACGACAAGCGACATTCCCATCAGCGACATCAGGTTGAGTGAGAAGTCCATAAGATACATCGCAATAAACGTTGGTATAATAGACGATGGCAACGCCACGAGCACAAACAACGAGCTGCGCACACTGTGAAGAAAGGCAAGCATCACAATGGCAACAATCAGTATAGCCAGCCCGAGGTCTTCGATCACGAGGTCTGCCGAACGAAGTGTATAAACAGACTGGTCAGACGATACGGTAAATTTCAAATCTTCCTGTGTATACTGTACCTCCATGTTGGCGAAAGCCTTTCGTACCTCTTCGCTTACGTTTACTGCATTGGCATCCGATTGCTTAATGATCTGGATACCGATAGAAGGTAAACCATTTACATGGTTGATGGCCGTGGTGCGGGCGGTGGCATCGATTACTTCGGCTACATCTTTCAAATATATACTTCCTCCGCCCGGACGTTGCTTCACAATGAGATTACGAATCTGTTCAATGGAGTTTACATTGGCATCGTACTGAATGGACAGTTGCTGCTCGGTTGTCTCGATTCTTCCAGCCGGAAAAGACTGGTTAGCCTGCTTCACCGCATCCGTCACCTGCGTAATACTCATGCCGTATGCATTGAGTTTTTCCTGGTTAATATTTACCTGGATCTGGCGTTCATCTCCACCAATGATATTGACTTGTCCTACACCGGTAACATTTTGCAATACGGGCCGGAGCTGTTTGTCCACCAGGTCGTATAATTTTCGTGGAGCCAGTCGTGAGGTGATACCGGCACGGATCACCGGTGTTTCTTCGAGATTTACTTTACTCACGATGGGTCGGTCTATATCTTCCGGCAGATCATTCAGCACCATATCAGCCTTGCGCTGAATGTTTCGTTCGGCCTCATCTATATCTGTTCCGCTCTTCAACTGGATGGCGATCTGCGATACACCTTCCTGCGAAGTAGAAGTGATTTTATCAAGACCTTCCACCGATGCAAAAGCATCTTCAAGTTTTCGGGTTACCGAAGTTTCTACTTCTGCGGCAGCGGCTCCGGGATATACCGTGCTGATGGATACTGTAGCGACTTCTATTTTCGGAAGCAGGTTGTAGTTCAGTTTAAAATAACATTGCACTCCGAAAAGAATCAGAACGGTAAATATTACAATGATCAGTAAAGGCCGCTTAACGGCAACTTCTGCTATTGACATGTTTGCTTCTGTTTAATGAGCTATACGAACCGCACTACCTTCTTTCAAATTGATCTGACCGGATGTTACCACCACATCGCCTGTACGAAGCCCTTCGAGCACCTGGATGTTGCCGTTCAGTTCTTTCCCCGTTTGAATGGACTTCTGGTGTACAACACTATCAGAAACTATATATACTGATGCATTGCGTGTGCTCTCCACCAGCGCTTCACGCGGAATAACCAGCATTTTTTCAGAAGTCGTTTTAGAGAAATCAACGTACACAAATGTGCCGGAGCGGAGCAGCGAACGCTCGGTGTTGCTCATCATGATTTCGACACTATAGTTGTGTGTTGCATCGGCCTGCGGACTTATAAAGCTCACACTTCCGGAAAATACTTTGCCGGGATATACATCGGTTGTAATCTTTACCGGCTGGCCCTGCTCAACCTGGTATACTTCACTTTCCGTTAAGTTAACGGCCACTTTAGCTTTCGTAAGGTTGATCACTGTAGCGATCTCGCCACCGCCATTTATATACATACCCTGCTCGGCAGACTTTACGGATATTATACCGCCGATGGGAGCTTTGATCGAAGCATCGTCTATACTCTTCTTTACCTGGTTCACCTGGTTAATAGCATCCTGGTAATTTTTGCTGATCTCCGTTACTTTCTCCTGCGTAGCAGCTTTACCGAGCCAGAGCTCTGTATATATTTTCAGATCGTTTTCCAGTTTGGCCGCGTTGGTCTCGGCCTTTTGCAGATCAAGCTGCAGCGCACGGTTGTCCATTACCGCGAGCACTTGTCCTTCAGTTACATGATCGCCCAGTTCAAAACGCACGTGCCGAAGTATACCTCCGCTCAATGCCAGTGCTTTTACTTCTTTGAACGGTGCAATGCTTCCGGTTTTAATCATGCCAAGCTCCACCAGCTGTTCACTGGCTGCAGCGACTTTTACCGGTATACGAACCGTTGTTACCGTTGACTTATTCTTCTTTTCGTCAATTTTGTTTTTGTTGGCTGAAAGCTTGTAAGCGATCAACACAACGATAAGGAAACCAACGATGCTGATGATATATTTACTCTTCATAAAAATTAATTATAGCGCCTGGTAAAATGTTTTTAGTGTTCCCTGGGCTTTTTCCAGGTCAACTTTCGCCTGGAAGAAAGTGTAAAGCGAATTGAGATAATTACTCTGCGATTCCTTCAACGTATTCTGGGCCGTTAGCCACTCCGTCAGATCGGTTGTACCTTTCTGGTATTGGAGGTTGATTGCATCGAATGAAGATTGTGCGAGTGCGATGTTCTCTTTGTTGAGTTCGAGGTTCTGCTGTTCCTGCACAAGTTTGGTTCGGGCATTCGCTAACTCCATCTGGTATTTACTCTCCTGCAGTTTCAGATTTTCGGTAGCGCTTTGCCATTTATACCGGGCTTGCGCGATTTGTGCATTGCGCTTGAAATCCAGAATAGGAATGGTAAGTTTTATACCAATAGCGGAATACGATGCCAGGGAAGACCACGCCTGGTTCAGGTTATCGCCAAAACCTATACTTCCGTAGCGCGCATACGCAGTAAGCTTCGGGTATATTATGTTTTTGAGTCTGCGTTCATCGACCTCGTTAAGATTGGCGGTAACCTGCGCAAGTTTATATTCGGTACGATTATTTGCAGAAGATTCATATAGTATAGCTGCTGCCGGAGTCATGAAGTTTGCGGCTTCATTGCCGGAAGGATTCACCTGCAGTGTGTCCTGCATCGGGAATCCCATTTCATACTTTAACTGATTTTCGGATAATGTGAGATTCGTTTCAGCTACCCTGATCTCCGCCAGTGAATTATTATAGTTCACCTTTATTTTCTCAAGGTCTTTTTGCAAGGTTATGCCTTTATTTACCTGTTGTTCGGTGATTAGCATTTGTCCGCGATAGGTTTCGTTCGAAGCATGAAGCTGATCAAGCTGCTCACGATATACCGCTATCTCAAAATAGGCCGAGCAGATATTATAAATAATCGTCTCCTCATTCTTTGTAATGTTCAATTCTGCCTGAAGCTTGTTATACCGGTTTGCCTGCAGACCTGTGATGAGTGATTTGTCAAATATAGTCTGGTCTAACTGGGCTACCGGGTTAAGCTGGTAACGTTTTGTAAAGGCGACCCGTAAGTCTGTAGGACTAAATATACCGGCCGGTATAACCGTTTCCTGTACTTTGATGTTGTCGTCCAGCGAACCGGTTAGTGTTACCGTAGGCAGATACGCAGCCAGTGCTTCCCGTGCTTTTGCATCCGCAGTCTGTTTGTCGTACCTATATATAGCATTGTTGCTGTTATTCTTCAGCCCGTATTCAATACATGATTTTAATGTCCAGGTATCCTGCGAACGCAGTATACAAGAGACTGACAGGAGTGCGGTTAATAAAACTATTCTGATCATGGTATCCGTAATTTATGTCGGCAGCAAGAGGCGTATATCTTTGATTCGGTTTCAATGGTATATCAAAACTGGTAACTGATGCTGCTCTGCACGATGAATGATTTTTCGTGATAGGCTACATTTGTAACGCGGTGGTTGAGATCGTTAAACTTATTGAGGGAGATTTTCTGGTCGATGTTAAAGGTCTCCAGTTTTTGCATCAGCGTATAGCCAGCCACCAGGTTCAGCTTCCAGCGCTGGCCAAGTTTGGCGTCATAAATGAGACCTGCGTTGGTTTGTCTCAGGTGTATATATTGTTCTTTTTCAGGTTCATTCAGGCGATACATATTGTTACCACCAAGCCATGCGGTTGTTCCGAGTGAATGAACTTCTGATAATTTATACTTGAGCGAAGCGCGTACCGGTAGTATAGCAACCAGGCTCAGGCGTTTGCTGATGGTCCAGTCCATGTCCAGTACGGGAAGCAGGAATGTGCCGGAATAACTTTTTGAATAGGTAGGCGTAATTCCGTATTTGAACTTTCTGTTTTGATGCAGGCCGATTCTGAAACCTATATTGTAAAGTATATCCTGTCCTTCAAGGTCTTGTTTGAAATCGGAGCTAATGGTAGCAGACCCTATAAATGCAATATTGGTAGCACGTGAGAGCGAATAGCTGGCGAGTATAGGGATCGATATCGAATGAAAATCATTGCTTCCTATTTTGCGTTCATCCGAAAGTATAAGGCCCTGGTAACGCACACCTGTTTTGATCAATATTGGGTGTGCGGTTTTGAAATTTTTATAGAGCGGTACACTGATGTCTGCGGTAGGCATTTGTACCGTGAAACGATGTCCGTCAGCCTTTATGGAAGTAACCGTATTACTTATCGTAATACCACCCAGTCTTGGTGACGTAGTGATTAATTTTTGACGCATGGTGCTATCCATACGCGATGCACCGTTTGCACGCTGATTATTCTTGTCGGTTGATTGTGCCAGGCATGCATTCGATAGCATGAGGGCTACCAGGATCATAAATACTATATTGAATACATCGTTATTTTTTGTTGTCGCTTCCATAAAAGATTAAATTATGGAGGCAAATGAAGTGCAGGCAGGCCTGCAGTATTTGCTTATTATACAAAACTGCCGGCATTTTATACCAAATCCGGTTTTTACAGGCGACTATACTATAGCGCAGGAACAATGTTGGTGTAATTTTGTAATTCCTAAATGAAGTGTGGCAATTATTCAGGCTAACATGATCAACGACTCTGAAAAGCTAAAGCACAGACGTATAATAAGTTTTCTTATTGAAGACCGGTATAGAGTATGGCACCATGTTATATTCCTGGCAGGGTTGCTGTCGCTATTGTTGCAGTCTGATTTTTCAAACTCGTATATAGGTATCTATAAGTATTATAGCCTGCTGACTGCATACTCTGCTTTTGTCGTTATGGTTTATATAAATATATATGTACTGGTTCCGTATTTTTTCTTTAAAAACAAGTATGGCCTCTACCTGACACTGCTGGTGATTTTGGTTACTATAGGCTTGCAAAGTATAGGGTATGTTTTAAATACACACCTGGAGGATTACCGTATTGTAAGGCCGCGACAAATACAGGGTGTATATGAAGGAACGGTTATATCGATAAGTGTTATACTGGTTACTACCATGGTAAAACTTCTGCAGCGCTGGACAAAAGACAATGAACGGATTGCCGAGTTGAACAATCTTACGTTGCGCATGGAGTTGAACGAATTGAAAAACCAGATCAATCCGCATTTTCTGTTTAATATGTTGAACAATGTAAAAGCGCTGATCAGAACTGACCCGGAGAAAGCCTCTGCCGTAATTGTGAAACTATCGGAATTTTTGCGTTTTCAGCTCTATGAAAACAATGAAGATAAAACATTGCTGACCTCGGAAATGAATTTTTTATCGAACTTTGTGAACCTGGAGAAAATCAGGAGAGACAATTTAACAGTATCGGTTGAAAGTAATACTGACCCGCGAACGCTGAGCAGTATCTATGTGCCGCCTAACTTGTTCACCACGTTTGTTGAAAACGCGATCAAGCACAGTGTGGATATAACGGATAGTGATACCTATATCACGATTCGCATTGAGATTGAAAATGGTATGCTGCATTTTACCTGTAGGAATTCAATCAGCCCGACTTACTATGTTTCGGATAAGAAGAACAGTGGCCTGGGCCTTGCCAATATCAAGAGACGACTGGAGTTGTTGTATAAAGATCGCCATAGTCTGAATATTTCTGTTACC